>JAIRLU010000125.1 GCA_031259215.1 Treponema sp.
TTATCATGGTATTAGCGCCTGTAAAATGTCCGCATCGCGGAACCGACAAGGTAAAGAAGAACGGAACAGCCAAGAATGGAAAACAACGCTTTTTGTGTTGCAATGAAACGTGCCGGCATAAGACCTTTGTTGAGCATTATACCTACAACCCATAGGATCCAACTATCCGTTCACGCATATTTTTTCGATAGTCAACGGGAGCGGAACGCGGGCAACAGCCAGAACCCTCGGGATAGCCAAAGACATCGTTACCGACGCGTTGAGGAGTATAGAAACATTGGTATGGTATGTCAATTAGGATTACCAAAACAGTCACCGGAACGGCGATATTACGGCTGAGTTTATGCCGGCTAATGGGGTCGAAACGGACGAAATGTGGGGTTTTGTCGGGGACAAATCTCATCAGTATTGGCTTTGGGTGGGCAATAGACCATAATTCAGGTGAGCCTTTGGCATTTCATTTCGGCACAGGGGAACCTGAAAACCTGGATGAACTTTGATCGTTCCGGTCGCCGTTTGCTATAAAGATAGTATACTCCGATACTAATTACGCATACCAGTCACGTATTACGAACAGCGAAGTAGACACGGGCAAAGAAAACAGACAACAGATAGAGAGAAACCACCTGTCGTTACGGACGTGGTGTTCCCGATTAGTGAGAAAGGGCATTGGTTTTTCCAAAGACCATCGTATGCACAAAATCGTTGTAGCTCTTGTTATTAACTTGTGGTTTTTCCAGCGAATTATTTGGTAAACAACATCTTTCGCCCACTACCATATTTTTTAAGGTTTTTTGTATACAATCCGAAAATATGCATATGGAAGGATATACGGCCTCTGAAATGGCTGAAATACTTAATTTGCCCCTTAAAACGGTAAAATTACGATTGTTCCGTAAAGGCTTAAAACCAAAAACTCATGAATCGTTGTATGATAAATCCGCACTAGACACAATTCGCGAAGCCCCAATGGGCCGCCCGCCTAAAGCGAAGCAACCGGAACCCAAAAAATCCTAAAAAACAGCCCCTCAAAAAATTTGAAATGTTTTTGAAAAATTGTTTGAATATACAATATAAATGTTGTATATTGGAAGCATCACGGCGAAGGAGATTATGGATACCCTCAAAGCCAACGGCTGGACCCTTGACCGTGTCAAAGATTCCCATTATGTGTTTGTCAAATCCGGTTGCCGCCCGGTTTCGGTTCCCTTTCACGGAAACAGGGACATCGGAAACTTCCCTGCCAGAATTTTGAAAGAAGCCGGTATTACATAAGAGGAGGCCTCTGTGGTTTATAACTGCGTTATCGAAAAGGAAGGAGATGAGTACATTGTCCAGTTTCCGGATATGCCTAACATTGTTACCTGTGGATTTACCCAGGAGGAAGCTCTGGCCATGGCGAAAGAAGCTCTTGACAGCTGCCTTGAAGCCGATATTTCCCAGGGTGGTCTCATCCCACCCCCGGCTTTTACAGAGGGATACCCTATAACTGTTGCAAGCCATATTGCTTTGTCCCTCAGGCTCCGTGAACTGCGGGGCGAACAAAGCCAAACCGATATTGCCCGCAAATTGGGACTTTCCTATCAGGCCTACCAGCGTCTTGAGAATCCCCGAAAGGCAAACCCCACGGTCAAGACCCTTGAGCGAATCGCCCATGTCTATGGCCGGGAATTGAGTATCTCTATCTAAAGCCTGGATCGTTCCTGCTCTTGAAGCCATCTGTAAAGGTCGTCTCAAGCAGGAATAGCTCATGCTGTGTCCCCACTTTCCTTGGATTTAATCTTGCCGATTCTCATGTCGGTAATCATAGCTTTGACCTTGTAATAATCTGCTCCTACCTCTGTCCCGAATCGTTTTGTCGGTGGCATACAGATAACACTTCGTTGTCTTGAGATCCGAATGTCTAAGGATATCCTGGATATACCGGAGCGAGACCCCGTGCTCTTCCAGAATCAATGCCAGCGAGCGTCGGCTGCTATGTGGCACAATCTGCCGGCCTTTCAGCTCTATCCCCGCCCGGATAAGCCACTTTTTGAACCGTCCCTTGATCCAGGAAGGACCAGGAGTAGTCCCATCCTTGAACGAGAACACGAACTCGTGCTGACCGTGCTCATTCCAGAGGTTTTTGATCGCCTCCTGCAGCACTTTATCAAACGGAGCAACCCGTTCCCGCTTTCCCTTCGGTGAACCAAGTACCCGGTTTCTGCGATCAAAATTCTGCCATGCCCGGCATACGATAATTTTCGGTGTACACCAATCCAGTCGCCGCAGTCCAGCAAGGAACATTGCCCCGCAGACAGCTATGTCCATGGTATCACATAACACTCCCGGGGAAAACAGCTTGATGACTTCGACTTCCAGTAAAGTGTCTCGATCCTGGTGGTGGATGTTTTTGGGCGGATCAATACTTTGGAAAGGGTTATACCAAAACGGACGTTCCCGAACGTAGACCTTGAACGCCTTGCGGACGAACTACATACCCTTATCAAAAATATCCGTACCAGTCATTTTTTGGCTTTGGCCTTTAACCGGCTTCCCTGTAATTCCCGCATACCCATCCGATTTATAAATTGCAATACGTCGGTAACTTCTACCTAAGCCATCATCAGATCCATGAAGGGATGTCCTTGATATGGGTGTCGAGCAAGCTTTTATACCGGTCCACAGACTGCACGGAATAGGGCCGGTTTTTGGCAATATTCAGCGCCGCTTTCGGACTTTCGATGATGGATGTGAACCAACGAAACCATTCGCCAACCAAAACATTTCCCTTGGTGAAGGCTGTCTGGCAGTCAGAGTTCTTGAGAAAGGCAATGAGCGCCAGCTTCAGCCGCAGCTCTGGTCCGTGGATTATCAGCTCCACCGAAAAATTCTGGAAGCTCTTGCGCTGCCATTCCCGACAGACCCGAACAGGAAGCCCAGACCGTGGATTGATGGTAAGAAGGAAGGTTTTCGATCCCTTCCGCTGCTGGATTACATAAAGTTTCTGAGGGCGTGACGTTTTTTTCTCCTAAAAGAGAAAAATACCTGCACAATAAGTACACGGTTTCACGCCTTTCAAGTATCAACAAAAATCTTATATCTATAATTCCTTATATTATAAAGAATTATGTATGGGCCTTCCTGGACTTGAACCAGGGACCTACGGATTATGAGTCCGCAGCTCTAACCAACTGAGCTAAAGGCCCCCATACAGAGAATTAAAATATACTTCATTATATATAAAAAAGTCAAGCCCCCGCGTTGCACTATCAACGACCAATAGAAATGTTACATCAAGCGGCGGTGGTCCTCGGCTGTTTGACCCCCTGCTTTGGCAGTATCTCCTTGATTTTGAGCGGCTTCCTTTTGCTTGCGCCGATTCCAAACGATAAAGAGTTCCAGCCCTGTTCCGTCCGATACACCCTATCCCTAAGTAAGGGGGATTGAAAAAGCAGGTTCTCCCGGTATTCATTCGACCACGCCATCTGTTTCCTCTGCCGCAGGATAAACGCATAGCAATTCCTGTTTGTTAATTCGTTATACAGTAAAGAATTAGCAAATCCTATGCGTTTATCCTGCGTTGATGTTACTATTGTGTTTTTACCCGGTTTCGGGTATGCTAGAATTATGTCTTTACATACCAAGAATGGTACGTTATTTGCCACCAAAAAGGCGGAAAAATTCAAGGAACCAGAAGAATTCCGGGTGATATTGTGCAATGATCATTATACCACTATGGATTTTGTGGTGGAAATTTTGATCGCCGTGTTCCATAAAGATCACCTTGAGGCTAATCGTATCATGTTGGAGGTACACCGAAAAGGACGAGGTGTGGTAGGACAATACCCCTGGGATATAGCCAAAACCAAGGCCCAACAGGTACATATCTTGGCCCAGCAGCATGAATTTCCTCTCCGATGTCTTGTAGAACCCCTGTAAGGGAAAGACCGGTTCATATCTGAGGGTGCTATGATCCTATCAGTCTGTTGGGGTGTTTAAGTAAGCCCCGCTCCCCTGAGTGGTAGGAAGTATAAGTCAAGGTCTTGTACCGGTTGTATCTAGGTAGAAGGGGCATAGGGCCTCAGTGGACGTTAGCCTGCCTTCTTGGAGGTATTTGACTTGTTCGATAACCTGGTTGGTTCTCGAACAAGTCTTGCAAAATGCTCCGCATTTTGCTGTTTTTTATCGGAATTTGTTCAAAAACTTCAGTTTTTGAACAACTCTATTGTATGCCCTAGGGTTTTCGATTTCCCGATTTTAATTCGACCAAACAAAATTGGATAAAATTAAGGACATCCGTAACTATGTAACAGTTACTTGTTTATAATATCAGAACATAATCACCATGATATTGTATATTTTGATTGAACCCTCTTTAGATGTACTTGTATGGAATAAAGAATTTAGGAAATACAAATTTACCATAAAACTCATAGTGTTTTATTAGATTTAGTATTATAATTTAATTAGTAGTATTTTTTAACGTAAAGAGCTGGTCCATGCTCTGAGTAGGGAGTAAAAATGAAAATCAGCGGCCATGTACAGGCCATTATAAACGCCGCCTATCATGAGGCTAAAGTGCGTAATCATGAGTACCTGACGCCGGAACATATACTATATGCAGCATTAGCCTTTGATGAAGTCCAGGGTATCCTGTCCGCTTGTGGTGCCAATCTGGATATGCTTAAAGATGGTATGGAAAATTATTTTAAGCAGAAAGTCCCCAGTATCGGTGATACCGAGCCAACCCAAACCGTGGGATTTCAGAGTGTCATTGAACGAGCCGTGCTCCAAAGCCAGGCTTCTCAGAAACATATCTTAGATGTGGCAGATATTCTTGTATCCCTGTATGATGAAGAACAAAATTATTGCGCCTATTATTTACGTAAACTGGGGGTTAAACGCTTTGAACTCCTTAATGTCCTTTCTCATGGATTCGATGGAGAGCGGCCTTTTCTCTTTAATAAAATGAACGGCAGTGGGCTACAAGAGAGAAAAGAGGATGCGCTTGATGAGGAAGGAACAGATCCGACTCAAAAAACCAAAGCGAATAAACGGAGTGCCCTAGAACGATATGCTACGGAACTTACTGCCCTGGCCAAGGAGCATAAGCTTGAACCGGTTATAGGCAGAGAAATGGAGTTAGACCGGACCGTCCAAGTGCTTTGCAGGCGGCTTAAGAATAATCCCGTGCATGTAGGGGATTCAGGGGTGGGAAAAACCGCCATCACCGAAGGCCTTGCCCAGCGTATTGTCACGGGGAATGTACCGCCTACCCTCACGAATTTTTCTATCTTTTCCTTGGACATGGGCGCCCTGGTGGCCGGGACCAAATACCGGGGGGATTTCGAAGAACGGATCAAGCGGGTCATTGAGGAGATACTAAAAAAAGAACGGGCTATCCTTTTTATCGATGAAATTCATACCCTCGTAGGGGCGGGGTCTGTTTCAGGAGGGGCTTTGGATGCGTCTAATCTCCTCAAACCAGCTCTTACCTCCGGGAAAATCCGCTGTATTGGTTCTACCACCCACGAAGAATACAGTAAATTTTTTGATAAGGATCGGGCCTTGTCACGGAGGTTTCAGAAGATCGATATCAATGAACCCAGTGAGCATGATGCCATAGCTATCCTCCAGGGACTTAAATCAAAATACGAGGAGTACCATAAGGTTCGTTACAGTGATGAAGCGGTGGAAGGGGCGGTGCGGCTCTCTGCGCAGTTTATCACCGAACGGCGGCTGCCGGACAAAGCCATTGATGTGATCGATGAAGCCGGTGCCTTTGCCCGGATAGCGGCTTTTAAGCAGAGCGAACAACAACGGTTGTTGTATAAAGAGGAGGTAGATCTAGGCAATAAAAATAGCTTATCAAAAAAATTCGCGTTTTTTTTTGATAAGCATGACAAGACAGAGAAAATTGAGAAAATAGAAAAGCCCTTGTCTTCTGAAGCAGAGGCTGATAGTCTGGCGCAGGGGGTCTCAGTTCAAGAGGGAACGGTAGAAAGTATTGATATTGGGCTTCCTCTGATTGAATCGGTGGTTTCCCGGATAGCCCGGATACCGGAGCGGTCCGTAGGAGAAAATGAGAAGGATAAACTTCGCAATCTGGAAGAGCGGCTCAGAAGGCGGATCTTTGGTCAGGACGAGGCAATTACCATGGTGGTTAAGGCGGTGAAGCGGTCCCGGGCTGGTTTTAGAGCTGAGGGTAAACCCGTGGCGAATTTTCTTTTTGTAGGCCCTACGGGGGTGGGGAAAACTGAATTAGCCCGAAGCCTTGCCCAGGTGTTGGGGGTTTCCATGCATCGCTTTGATATGAGTGAATATCAGGAAAAGCATACCATTTCGAGGCTCATCGGTTCTCCTCCTGGTTATGTGGGGTATGAAGAAGGGGGTCTCTTGACCGATGCCATACGGAAGCAGCCTCATAGTGTGGTCCTTTTAGATGAAATAGAAAAAGCCAACCCGGATATTTATAACATCCTCCTGCAGATCATGGACTATGCCACCCTTACAGACAATAACGGCAGGAAAGCGGATTTTCGGAATGTGGTACTCATTATGACCAGCAACGCTGGCGCCCGGGATATTGGTAAGAACCTCATCGGATTTGGGGAGCGGAGCATTGATGCTTCAGTGGTGGATGGTGCAGTAGAGAAAACCTTTACTCCAGAATTTAGGAACCGTCTGGATGGAGTGGTACGATTCAGTCACCTTTCCCGGGAAATCATGACATCCATTGTACGCAAAGAATTGGAACTCTTCAAAACGCAATTGGCAGAGAAAAAGGTCACCGTGGAAGTTACCGATACCTGTGTAGACCATCTTACCACCGATGGGTACAGCCGAGAATTCGGCGCTCGCAATGTAGGTCGGGTTATTGAGGATAAGATCAAATCCTTCTTTGTGGATGAAGTCCTTTTCGGCCGCCTTGCAGAAGGGGGAAGCGCCCGGGTTGACTGGACCGAAGGTGCATATCAGATTACCGTGCTTGAGGCTACCAAAACTTTGAAGGTCCTCACCCATTCCTAAACGCCAAGGGAGGGGTCGAATTTCCGGTGTGGATCCTTATTTTCCCTATCTTAGCGAATACGAACGGTATCCTTTTCCTGAGCCGGATGTATATCTTTGTTGGAATAATAGTATTATCGCCGTAGGAGGTAACCTCTCACCAGGGATGCTCCTTTCCGCCTATGAGCAGGGTATATTTCCCTGGTATAATCCAGAAGACCCCATCCTATGGCAGTCTCCGGATCCTCGGATGATCCTCTTTCCAGAAAAGCTCCATATTGGAACTTCTATGAAAAAGGTCTTAAAAAAAAGATGTTTTGAATTTGCAGTGGACAGGGATTTTACAGGAGTCATACGGGGGTGTGCAGAGATGTTCAGACCAGATCAAGAAGGTACCTGGATTAGCGAGGATATCATCGCCGCCTATACGGAACTGCACCGTTTGGGGTGGGCTCATTCTGCGGAAAGCTACCAGCAGGGAGAACTGGTGGGAGGGTGTTACGGTATACGCCTGGGGAAGGTCTTCTTTGGAGAATCTATGTTTGCCAAGCAATCCAATGCTTCCAAGGCAGCCTTTCTTTCCCTGGCCCAGCGGCTTTTTGCCGATGGGGTTGCTTTTATTGACTGTCAGGTCTACACCAATCACCTCGCAAGCCTGGGTGCGGAAACCATGAGCCGTAAGGCATTTTTACAACTCCTTAAGGAAACCCTTGCCTCTCGTCGGCAGATACCGTATACCGGGGATGCTCAGGCCTTTTATACCCAATCAGACGGTATAGATCGGCGGGGAAGCTGGACCTTCACCGCTCTTGCTGCCCCTGTATGAGAGTATAGGACCCTATCTCTCAAAGTAATGCTGTTCCCTACCGTTAGGATAAAAAGCATAGAAAAATTGTAGGAAATCAGAATGCATGCTTTCCTATGAAATAGGTGGTTTTTGTTGTAAATACAACCGACACGTTATAGTCAAAAAAGTATAGAGGTTTTTCCAAAATTAAAGGTTTTGGAAAGGTTACGCTGGATTTATGGGAAGAAACGGGCTGCAGCCCGCTTTTTCAAGAGCCTTTTCTATTGGACCAAAAGTCCGCACTAACCGAGTTTGGGGAAATGTTCTCTATAAACCCTATTTTTGCTATTAGCACTGAGCTACACAAGCATCAGGTGATGTTTGAGATTCCCCTAGTTTTAGAAAAGATCTTTCGAGGTGGACATGGTACATATCACCATAAATGAAGCCCGATGTACTGGCTGTGGCTTATGTGCAGAGGCATGCCATGAGGCAGCGAATTGAAGGCGAAATGCTGAATGAGTGAAACCAACGCCTCCAGCTTTAACTGGGGGCAAGTACTTCTTTGCTGATTACTATGGGATCGAGAAGTACACCCTTCTGAATCGTGCTCCAAGGCTTGTGTACCCCTCGCCTCCCTTGGTTTAAAAACTACAGTTCAAGATATGAATCCGCGTACAGGTTCTGATTCATGATGATATCCGCGGACTTGATCGTTTCCATAAGCCGCAGGTCGCAGGGATTCACGATGGCAGAGGTAAAGCCGCATTTAATCGCCATAGCTAACATGACCGAATCCATTATGGGTCGGATATGCTTAGGCATCATGTTAGAAACATTGGAAAGGCCTCCAGAGGAATTTAAATCCATATCCCTGAGCTGGCTGATGAAATCAAGGACTTCCACCTGTTTATCCTGCATTCCCTTAATAACCAGGAACAAGGGGTCAAACCAAATATCCTTGGGATCCATTCCCAAGTTCATACCATGTTCAAGCATCTCCTGACAGTAGGTCATGCGCTCTTCATTACTTGAAGGGACTCCCTGTTTTGCACAGAGGGCAATGACGATGGCATCATTGGCTGCCGCAAGGTCGATATAGGAGATACGATCCCCTGCATCTGCGGAATTGACAATCGGCTTACCCTTGGAACGGTTATATACCGAAATCCCCGCTTCAATAGCTTTTTTATTTGCCGTATCCAACGAAAGGGGAATATTGTCAAATTCACTTTGGATCAGTTGAACCGCCCACTTCATAAGTTCTACCCCGGTCTTCTCTGCCGGCCCGATATTGACATCAATATAGGTGGCCCCCGCCTCAATCTGTTCCTTCGCCCGTTTCAGGATAGGCGCAGGATCGTGGGCCTCCATAGCAGCACGAATTACCGGCGAAATACAGTGAATTCGCTCACCAATAGTAATAAATTTACCCATAGCTATAACTCCTCCATAAATATAATATAAAACCCTAGGAGGGGTTTGAAACTCGTACAAAACTCCGATGTTCCAACCCCCTAGACTTATTAAGAGACTTTAAGTTCCTTAAGGAATTTGACCGATGCCACCGCTTCATTCGGCCCCACGATGATCTTCCATCCAGGCAGACTCTCTTCCAATTCGCCTTTAAGCACCGCTACCTTACCGGGAATGATGAGGTTGCGACTCTTGAGCTTACCTTCAATCCCTGCTTCTTTGAAGAACCGGGCGATGGAACTCGCTGAAAGCTTACCCGCGGCCCAGGAGGTAAGTACAGAATACCCCCCTGCATCGGAAATAAGCAGATTTACCGGTACCCCGGAACGCTCCAACTCCCCGGAAACCACAAAATAGGTGAGGGCGAAGTCCACCGTGGTAGCACACACTGCATTTTCGTCCGCGCCGTTTAAAGGATATATTCCCGGTTCAACTTTCATGGGCTTCTGGGGGTCAGTGAAGATATTCTGCCGCAAGCCATAAAGGGGCAGGGCCTGGGCATAACTCATACCGCTCATAATGATGATGGAACCGTATTTTAAGGTGAAAAGGGATGCAAGAGCGGCCTGCATAACACTGTCTCCCGGAGCCAACTTCGCGACATTGACGATAGAAGGATACCCAAAGACCCGATCTTGATCCTTGAGAGCCGCACGACGGATCTGGACTGCGTTGGCAAAGGCCTCTTTCACCGAAGAATACCCCACATCAATGATCAAATTCTTATTTCCCAGTCCTTCAATAGCCGCGACCGTATCGTAGATCCCGTCCAAACTTGTACCGCTAACCCCTAAGACGACACCAAATTCCGTAGCCAGGGCACTCATCTCCTTATAATTGGATTCATTGGCCCCATTGAGAATAGGCTTGCCCGCCTTGGTGAGTTCCAAAGCCTCCCGGGCTACAGCCAGATCGGAAACTTCCAGAATCAGGGTACGTTCTACGGTGAGGGCTTTCTTAACCGCTTCGAGGAACTGGTCCTTATTCCCGGTGTATTCCACATTGACCAGTTCCACATACATGCGTTCTCCGATACGCACATAATCCACGATCTTAAGTTCCGATAGGGATTGGTCTACACAGTCAGAACACAGGGTTACGCCATAAAGACTCTTGGAAACAAAGGTTTTCTCGTGCCTAAAGAGAACCGTTTCTCCGCCTAGGGTGTATTCAGCATTACCTACACCAAATTTAACGGTCTTCATGGGCGGTGCAGTGGCTTCACCCAGTTTTGCCAATGCTTCCGGGGACATGTGGGTACATTTATCTAAGGGAATCGCACCTTGGGCGACCTTCATGGCAAAGGCCATACAGGTCGGGCTACCGCATTCTTTACAATTCGTTTTAGGGGTGAACTTAAATATATCAAGTCCTTTAAGTGCCATAGATTACTCTCCTTTCTCCATATCCAGTTTAGATGATACTGGCCACAAACTTCGAAATGGTAGCCACCGAAACAGGATGCCTCAAGATAACCGCATTCGAACCTGCGGCAATGTCCGCAGCCGCAGTAACCACTTCCATATCAATACCCCGCTGTTCTTGGGGTCCCCAACCGGCCGGAGCATCACTCTCGGTTTTCTGAGCTTCCCCAACTGCCCATGCCTGCTCTGAAACCGGCGTGATGATCGGAATCTGTAGCTTGACATCGTTTTGGGCAAGAGCCGCTGCCTTGACCCGATCCAGGGTAGAGGCGATATATTCGTATCCATACCCTGCCGCCGCAGATCCTACGTTCATAGTTACATTTCCCAGATCAATACCAAGCTGGGAAATAACCACATTGAGTTGCTTAGCTAGATTGATATCCACCGCAGACTCCGCTCCGATTTTTTGTCCATAGGCCTGGACCGCTGCAACTGCTATAGCCTTGTGGTTTTCTTCCTTAGCGGAAAGTAAGAGCACGTTCTTCCCCTCCAAGGCCTCTGCGATCTTGGGGAAAAGCTTGCCATCTTTTTCCACATTCTTACTTCCTTGAATAACCAAGGGCAAAGTAACCTTTTCGGCAACTTCTTTACATAGGGTTACGCAATCTTCAATCGCTTTGTCCATACCGTTAGGGTCGGCACTTTCCAAGGACAACACCACAAAATCAGCCCCGGGCATCTCACAAGCCCGTTTTGCTACTTCGGGAATACTTTCCGCTCCCTTATAGAACTCGGCAATACCGGGTATGTCCCTGTTTGGACCCTGATCAGAGACTTCCACTCCCACTTTCGGTGGATTCTTGATAGCCTCATCAAAACTGTACAAGGGAAGTACTTTTTCACCGCCAAAGGTGACAGTCTTATCACCCGTACCTATCACTACCTCTTTGATGGGTGCCGTGAATTTTTGCGGAACACGTTTAAATGGCATAACGGTTTCCTCCTTTAATAATTTAGTAAAACAATCAACTTATCCGGTATCGCCTAAGGGCTACCGGTAAAACACCTCTCTACGATACTTTATTACCTAATAAGGAGCCTTTTCAAAAATCAATGAGAGCAGACCTGTGGTCCATGAAAAAACTATGGAAAAATCACCAAAAACACTGATTTTTCCTTTATATCTAAGCCAGTTTCAAAACTCGGTTAGTAGGGAAACGTTGTTTCCGATGAAACTGGCTTCCAAAAAAGCGGTCTAAAGCCTGCTTTTTCACTTACATTTAAACTTACTGCTTCAAAACTTGGGATTTTGAAACAGCCTCTAAGGACAAAGATAATACTACCTGTAACCTCCCATACTCCTCGGATAATGCTCTGTAGAGAGATATAACCTAAACTACATCTCTCTACATTACTGCTCTTTACAAACCAGGCTAGAAGTACATTGCCCGCAGGGATTATCCCTTGAAAACAGGCTTACAACAGGGGCTCAAGGTTCAACACCGGATGCTGTTTTTCACTCAAGAAGGTAACCAGAGTTTCAGCATCCTCAGATACGGTTTCATCGGCGATCATGGAGGTATAATCCTCGATCCCATAGAGTTCTTTTGCCGTAGTATTGAGTTTGGTACTCACAAACTCCTTGAGCGCCTTAGGCATCCACACGATACGAGCAGGACCTCCTTCAGCTTTCATGAACTTCTTGGAAGAGATGAACTGCTTACCATGTCCCATGAAACCAGGGGTCTGCACCCCACCACCGGTCATGGAAGCCATCTCCGAGAAGGTCATCCCCAGAGGGGTCATCCCCGCATGCTCCCGGTTGACAATAACCACCCCATTGGTAGATGGCTCAATACCACAGATACACTCAAAACAACCGCAACTGGTCATAGGATCCTGCAATATGGAATAGAGGGTAACCTGCTCCAGGGAGCCATGTGAAGCGCTCTTTACCACTTCATTGACATCTTCCCAGATACCCAGGTTGTCATCTACCACTCGTTGCTTTGTAACGACCTGACAAGGACCGTTCGGATCAAGCTCGTTGGTAGCCTTTGCATCAAGCCAAGATACAGCACCACACAATCCCAGCCGTTCAGGGGTAACGATACAAACATGAGACGGAGAGAAGGACTGACAGAGGATACAGTCATAAAAGACCTCCACACTCTCGTCCGTCAATGACTTGAGCCGAGCATCCCGCACCTCATAGACCTTATTTACATCCGCCCGCAATCGTTTGAGATCTTCCGGTTTCGTGTAGATTTTAACCTGACACTTATCCACCACTGCCTCGTAGTCACTCTTTACCTTAGCATAGAGCACTTCCCCAATATGTTTTGCCCTGAACCCAGCTTCAAAAGCAACCTTACTCACCCGGATACGGATAAGATCCCGTTGACCGGTGTGCATAACCCCTTCAATACAGTTGAGGAAGTTATGGAACTTCCGCTCAAACACCGGTTCAAAGTCGCTCTGCATATTTTTACCTGCTACTTCGACTATGTAGGCCAAAGCAAAACGACTACCTGCCGGGACACTGTCGATATCCGGACCGATAAGCTCAATGGAGTGATCCTCCACTTCATTAGGCTCCAACGTACGGACCCACTCGAAACAATCCAGCCGGGAACCGTCAATATCCACCTGCATATCGTTTCTACGGATGATCTCTCCCTCAAAGGCAGTAGAAAAAGCCACCGGAATATCGATCTTCGTAATCTTGAGCTTAATATCCCGGGCTTCCAAAGAGGTCTCAATAAAGTCCTTGGTGTCTTGCTGAATGATGAGGCTCTTGGGAACCGGCCACATATCCTTGGTATCGTTAGTAATGACCGGGAAGCCCATAGCAATGGCACCACCACCGCACCCAACCACGATATCCGGTACCGGTGCAAAGGCATTCACAAAGGCCCGGATACGATGGAAGGTATAATGGTCGAACCCTTCCTGATCACCCGGTTGAACCGCACCAAAAATCATAGCTGCCCGGTTTACCAGAGATATGATGTGAGCTACCGCCCAGATATCCGGTCCCACCGGGACAACCCGAACCGGGAACCCCATGTTCAGCTTCATGCGCTTGGCCTGGTCAATGACACCGCCGATAAGAAAGACGAATATAGCCCGGGACTGATACCCTTTGATGAGTTCCGCCGCCTCTTCGTCCGAAGGAGCGGGGCCGATGATCACCACAAATCCAGGAATGTCGCCGGTAACCAAAGGAACCCCTAATTCACGGACCTCTGCATCGGACATGTGTCCCCAGTACTCATCTCCATAGGGCTTATCGCTGCGGGCGTATTTACACGCCTCAATGACTTCCGCAGCGAGGACGGTTCCAAACCCAGATTTGAAGACATCCCCCAAGCGCTGTTCATGAGGCATCCAGGCCTTTACTTCAGGAAAACAGGCCTTGAGTTCCCCCAGGGTAGTTACCTTCTTGGAAAGGTAGGTTAAATGGTTGGCGAGAAAATACGCGGTGTTCGGCATGGTAATAGGGGCTGCCTCACCGAGCTCCTTCACGGTCTCGTTCAACGTCTTCTCAGCGATGGCATACATCTCGTCAACACCATCAAAAACTCTATTAAAAAGCAATTTCATTGAAAACTCTCCTATAGTAATTATGTGGAAAAATCGATACGCTCTTTGATCCTCCGGATCTCCTGTCGGGCACCTTCACTGGTGTCGAAGGGCGAAACGCCTTTTCTATCGGCGCTGATCACATCATCGCTATAGCTGATAAAGCCAAAAAGATCCTCCGGGGGTATACTATTCTTGAGGAATTCCTCATCCTCTCTCCCGCGAACTTTGTTCGCGACTACGCTTACCTTTTTCACACCCAGATCCGCTGCAAGAGCTTTTACCTTGTGATAGGTCTGTATGCTTCTCGCTCCCGGTTCAATAACCGTAATGAAGCGATCCACCATACTAGCGGTACCCCGTCCAAGGTGCTCGAGCCCTGCCTCCATGTCCATAATGACCACATCATCCCGCTGTACCACGAGATGAGAAATCACTCGCTTGAGTACCACATGCTCAGGGCACACGCAACCGCCGCCGCCGGTTTCCACGGTACCCATAATAAGCAGTTTTACACCGTTCTTTTCTTTAGAAAACCGATCCGGTATATCACTGACATGGGGATTTATTTTAAAAAACTTACCAAAAGTATCATTGGTAGACCCGGTTCGCTCAGCGATGAGTTCACTCATCTTAGAAACTGGGGTGATCTCCTCCACTTCTCCTTCGCTGAAGCCCAGGGCTAAACCGAGATTCGCGTCCGGGTCTACATCAACCGCAAGCACCGTCCGACCTTCCGTCGCATAGAGACGGGCAAGCACTGCGGCAAGGGTTGTTTTTCCTACCCCACCTTTTCCGGTGATTGCGATTTTCATACTTAGATACCCAACCCCGCACGCTTTGCCTCAAGGCCCTCAAGAATGCTTTTCACCAGTTCATGAGGATCCTTGTTGATGATATATCCTGCACCGACGATGTTACGGGTTCCCTGGGTGATGAGTTCCATCATTTGGCTACTTCCTTTAACCTGAGGTTCGATACCCAAGTACACATCAATTCCTGTAGACACCACGTAATTAGCTATGGAGACCGCTTTCTCACTCATCCATTCAGGAGCACATCCCACCACCGGTATCTCAGTGGTCTTCACGCCCCAGTCTTTGGCAATCCCCGTGGCAAGGAGCATCATCCGGCTTATGTCCACGCACGCACCCATGTGCAGAATCGGCGGTATATCAACCAATTCGCATACCCGCCGCAAGCCCGCTCCACACACATACTTGGCATCTTTATTAAGGAGTCCCGCTTTAGTAGCCAGCTGCGCCGCACAACCGGTAGCAACGATCAACACATCGTTCTGCAACAACTCCTTCATAATTTCAAAATGAGAGTAGTCCGGCCGTACCCGAGGGTTGTTACAACCCACGATGGCTACTGCACCCCGCAAAACCCCCGCCTTGATTGCATCAATGGCCGGCCTATACGACCCGATCTCGTCCACATGGCTATTAGTTACCCCGTCAAGGTGCTTGATGATCTGCTCGTTAGGGTAGCCCACCACCGCGGTCTGCTTGGTACCGGGGATAAAGACCTTTGACGTATCCCGGTTGGGATAATTATCAATCGCCATTTTGATGAGGTCCTTGGCCTGATCAAAGGCGGTTTCCGGTTTAAATTCCACATAAATAGAACCGGGAATCCGGGCAATCGGAGAACTGGTAACAAATTTGGTGTGGAAACACTCGCTTAAAGGAGCCAGGGCAGGGAATATACACTGCACATCCACGCACATCATCTCCACCGCACCGGTTAAGACCGCGTTTTCCTGTTGGAGGAAGTTTCCTGCCATACGGACCCCGTGACGCATGGCCACTTCATTAGCGGTACAACAAAGACCAACGATGTTGATACCCTTGGCGCCTTTTGTTTTCGCATAATCCACCAGTTCTTTTATCTCTGCAGCGGTTACCACCATTTCAGAGAAAGCCGGATCATGACCATGCACCACAATGTTGACCATCTCTTTTTCAAGAACCCCTAAATTTCCTTCAGTAGTCCGTACCGTAGGAGTTCCAAAGAGGATATCCGTTATTTCCGTACCCAGCATCGAACCGCCCCAGCCATTGGAAAGACTGGTCCGTAACCCCTGTCTCACTAAGGCTTCAGGGTCCGCACTGTTTCCCATGTGGGTCATGTGCAAAGTAGTGGCAATTTCCCGGTCAATAGCTCGAGGCTCAATGCCCTGTTCCCGCCATACCTGCTGCCGTTCTTCAGTAGCCCGCTTAATAAACCGCTGCGTCCCCGAAGGCTTGCCGAATTCCATAAGACCGATTTCAGCGACTTCATGGGCAATGTCATAAATATCCTTGCCCTCTGTTTCTACCCCATACTCCCGTGCTAACCGTATAAGCTTCTGGTCATCCCGCACCTGGTAATTCCCGCCTGCCTTTGTACCGTGCAGTATATGCAGAATCTCCCGGGCATGATCCGAGTGGGCTGACGTACCCGCCGCAATAGTACGGGCATAATTCCGTGCCGCAATTGCATGAGCGTCTGCCCCGCAAATCCCCCGAGAAGCCTTGGGAGTAATACGGCATGGACCCATCGAACAATTTTTGCAACAGATCCCATCTTCGCCAAATTTACAGTGGGGTGTCTGCTTTTTGTTACGATCCTCCCATGTTTCTGCGCAAACGGAACAGGCTATTTCCTTGAGTTTAGCGGTATCTGCCTCCATTTGCTCAATAGAGGTTAAATCTTCCAGCGTTTTCAAAATTATGGTTCTCCTCTCCTATGTGTGCCTTCAGGCACCACGTCAATTTAAACGGCTAAAGAGTCAACGACCCATTCTCCGTAAACCTTTACGGCTTCAACCGTATTGTTAGTCCGCACGCCGGCGCTTACCTATTTTATACACCTCCCGCTAGATCTAGCACTCTTCAACAGGTCGTATATGTTTTTATGTCTGCCCTCTCGTTAGGAGGAAACCCATCAAAAACAACATCCCACCCGCTGTCTTTTGTTATATTTTTGATATCACGCCGCCGCCCTATAAGGAGAGGCCGGAATCAGATCGCTTATCCATCCCGGCTTCATCCTCCCTCAGTCATTGTACATCAATGTCAACATATAAAATTATACTACTTTACCTTGTTTAAAACCACAAGGATCGGGGTTAAGCTTGTGTCATCCCCTTACTCCATCCTATATACCCCAATCTTCATACATTGACATTCCTACTACAAACGTATCAACTGCTCTCCTGAGCCGCTCGGATCACATGATTTATCAGCATACAATTCGTTACCGAGCCAACACCGCCTGGTACCGGGCTAATAGCCTCCACCAAAGGCTCTACCTCAGCGAACTTCACATCACCACAGGTCCCCTTACTACCATCGGGTTTCGGATTGACCCCTACATCCACCACCACCTGACCGGCCCGGAAGGATTCTTTTCCCACACTCTCAGCCCGTCCCATGGCAACCACTACGATATCCGCCTCCCGGATCACCGAAGCCATATCCTTGGTTTTTGAATGACAGATCGTTACGGTTCCGTTCTTTTTCAAGAGCAAGAGGGATACGGGTTTACCGATTACCGTACTCCGGCCAACCACCACTACCCGTTTTCCGGCAGGATCGATCTGGTAATGCTCAAGGAGCTTGATAACCGATTCTGCGGTACATGGGGCATACCCCTGATTCGTATCGGAATATATGCCTGCCATGGAACCATCGGTAATACCATCCATATCCTTCTTCGGCAACAAAGCCGCCCGAGCCGCATTGTCATCAATATGCTTGGGTAAAGGACGAAAAAGCAACACCCCATGTACAGTCGGGTCTTCATTCGCATCCCGGATGACATCCAACAATGCCTGTTGGGTGGTATCTTCAGGCAGCCGGTAGTTCTTTACGACCGCCCCAACCTCCTCACAGCGCTTGGTTGCCCCTTTTTCATAAGAAATATCAGGGCCTTTTTCACCAACCCGGATAATGCCCAAGGTAGGCGTGATCCCTTTAGCCTTCAACCCCTCCACATCCCGTTTCATGGACACGGTCAAGGCCTCGGCTACTTCCTTTCCACTCAACAACTTTGCCATTATTGTTTCCCCTCAATTAAGCTCCTTGTACCCCTTGACCCCATTTAGCTGGGTTTTAATTGGTCTTTAACACCGGTAAAGATCCTATCCGCCAAGGGCTCATACTCAGCAAGTAACGCATCGGTTTCCCGGTTAATCTGCTCCGCATAGACCCGGTCTTTCATGGCCTTGGTATTGATGTACACATTGAGACTTGCCCCCGCCAAGGCCGCCTTACAGAACAACACCCCTACTCCGGCGTCACTAACCGCAAGGCGGCTGCCTTTAGCGGCATATTCTTCCTGCAAGCGAATCGCTTCGGCACATTTCTTCATGATTTCCAAGGGTACACCGCAAGCCGACTTTAGCGCAGCCTCCATAACCCGATCCTTTTCCCCCTTCTCCGCATCAGTGTTTTGAGGAAGTCCATAGGCCCGAGAAAGAGGTTCAAATTCCTCTGCGTCTTTTTGCACCAACTCAAGCAGCTCCCGCTGCAAACGGTCCGCCTCTTGTTGCAGGCGCACCATATCCGCTTCCACATCGGCGTATTTCTTCTTACCGATGGTAAGGGAACCCACCATGTTTCCCAGGGCGGTTCCAACCGCGCCCACCAGAGCCGAAGCACCGCCGCCGCCCGGCACCGGCGCCTTACTACCCAGGACAGAAACAAATTCCGCACAGCTCTTATCGGTTAAACTCATCTTTGAAACCACCCCCTCTTTTTTAGTTTAAAATAGACCGGAAATCTTGCCCGTGTTGTCAACATCAATCTTCTGGGCGGCCGGCTCTTTCGAAAGGCCCGGCATCGTCATGATTTCGCCGGTGAGCGCAACAATGAAGCCCGCGCCTGCGGAAATCTTGATGTTGCGGACGGTGAGCGTCCAATCATTCGGCGCACCGCGCACAGTCGGATCATCGGTGAAGCTGTATTGCGTCTTTGCCATACAAATCGGCACTTTATCCATGCCGAGTTTTTCGAGCTGGGCGATCTGCTTTTGCGCGTTGGCCAGGATGTTCACGTCCTTCGCATGGTAAACCTTCTTCGCTATCGCTTCGATCTTCTCTTTGATGCTCATGTTGACATCATAACAGAACTTGAACTGGTTCGGCTGTTCGCACACGCGCACGACTTCTTCGGCGAGATTCTTGCCGCCTTCGCCACCCTTCGCCCAAACTTCTGAGAGAACAACATTCGCGCCCTTCTCTTTGCATTTCTTCTCGATAAGTTCCAGTTCGGCTTTGGTGTCGGCGGGGAACGCGTTGATGGCAACCACCGCTTGTACACCGAAAACTTCCTTCATATTGGTGATGTGCTGAAGAAGGTTCGGGAGGCCCTTATCGAGGGCGTCAAGGTTTTCCTTGTTGAGGTCGGCTTTGGCAACGCCACCGTGGTGCTTGAGCGCGCGGGCCGTGGCAACAATGATGACGCAGTTAGGCTTGAGACCGGCGAAACGGGCCTTGATGTCGAGGAATTTTTCCGCGCCAAGGTCGCCGCCGAAGCCGCCTTCGGTAACGACGTAGCCATCTTTGCCAGCGAGTTTTAGGGCAAGGCGGGTAGCCATGATCGAGTTACAACCGTGGGCAATATTCGCAAACGGGCCACCGTGAATGAACGCGGGGGTACCCTCGAGGGTCTGCACGAGGTTCGGCTTGAGGGCATCCTTGAGAAGGGCAGCCATCGCGCCATGAGCCTTGAGCTGGGATGCGGTAACCGGTTTTTCCGAGCCGTCCGACTGCTTGCCGTAGGTATAGCCAACGATGATGCGTCCCAGCCGCGCCTTGAGGTCGTCGATGTCCGAAGCCAGGCAGAGGATAGCCATAATTTCGGAAGCGACCGTTATGTCGTAGCCGTCTTCGCGGGGAGAGCCGTTTGCCTTGCCGCCCAGGCCGTCAACGATGAAACGCAGTTGCCTGTCGTTCATATCAACGCAACGGCGCCAGATAATTTTGCGGGGGTCAAGGTTGAGTTCGTTCCCGTGGTAGATGTGCGCGTCAATCATCGCCGCGAGGAGGTTGTTCGCCGCGCCAACTGCATGGAAGTCGCCGGTGAAGTGCAGATTGATGTCTTCCATCGGGATGACCTGCGCCCAGCCGCCGCCCGCCGCGCCGCCCTTTACGCCGAATACCGGCCCGAGAGAGGGCTCGCGGAGCGCGACGATGACCTTTTTGCCGATTTTGGCCAAGCCGTCGGAAACGCCGACAGTCGTCGTTGTTTTGCCTTCGCCCGCCGGCGTTGGGGTAATGGCCGTCACAAGAATGAGCTTCGCATCGGGGTCTTTTTCGTGCTTGGCAAGGTAGTTGTAGTCAACTTTCGCCTTGTAGTAGCCGATGGGCTCAAGGTATTCTTCGGGAATACCAAGCCTCTTGGCAACGTCAAAAATTTTGTCGGTATGTGCGGGATAAACCTGCTGCGCAATGTCGATATCCGATGGGTTTGGAACTCTCTTTACTCCATCTCCTGTCATAGTATATCTCCTGAAAATAAGTTTTTGATAAATATCAACCGCTACGAACATCTGTTCACAGCGGTTTAATATATCCTAGAAAAAATTACCGAGTTCGATAGTCGGGCGGCGATGAACGGTATCCTTGCCTTCCGGCGATGGGCGAAGCCCTGACCATTCAACGATGTCAGCGGCATCGGCAGCCTTGTTCAGCGTGTAGAGGTGAATGCCTTGCACATCGCAACACATAAACTTGTGAATCTGATTCACGGTCCATTCCTTGCCGGCTTTTCTGAAGTCATCGGCGTATTGCTTTGCCACTTCAGGGGACGCTCCGCGGGGAGCGGTGTACTTACCGATGATGGCGGCGAGGCTACGCGGAATGGCACTTTCGTTCGGAATCATCGTAAGGGCCGAAATGTTCGGACCGCCTTCGGTGAAACGCGCGTTGAGGGCCGGCATAACGCCCAACACTACCGGTAGATGGAAACCGGCGTGGCGAAGCTGCTTAATCCACTTCTCGTAGGTTTCCACATCGTGGCAGGTTTGCGCGAGGCAGAATTCCGCTCCAGCATCTTGCTTTATACGCATAAAGGCCATATCCGACCAAGGGCTTCGCGCATCGGTGTGAATTTCAGGGTCGCCCGCACAGGCGATGCAGTAATTGGGGTGTTTCTTGTGAATATAGTCCACCAGCTGGCTGGCATAATGGAAGGTGCCGCCCGTCTTGACATCCGGCTTGCCTGTCGTCGGGTCGATACGGTAGTCGCCGCGGAGAGCCAGTATGTTCTCGAGTCCGTGAGAGGCATACTCTTTAAGGTTGTCGTCGATGCTCTTCTCAGTCTCCATAATACAGGTGTAGTGCGTCATGCAATTGATGTCCTGTTTTTGGACGTAGGAACAAACTTCCACGCTCTTACCCTTGTTGGTGCCGCCCGCGCCATAGGTGCAACTGATGAAATCCGGGTTGTACTTCTTGCAAATGTCGATTTCTTTCTGCAACTTGGGTACACCATCGTCCTCTTTTGGGGGAAACACCTCAAATGACACCGTCATTCTCTTCTTTAGGATTTCTGCTATTCGCATATAACCTCCATGCCGTTTGCACACGCTGGGCAAACGTAGATTCGGCCCAGTCGAATCTATTTTATTTTTAAAACCGTAAGTGGAAACTCCCCTTATTTTCGGTCTTGATTTAATATATCAGAAAAAAATCACCTTGTCAAAATCTTTTTACAACTTGGGAACACCATCCTCCTCCTTCAGAGGGAATACCTCAAAGGAAAACATCATTCTCTTCTTGAGAATCTCTGTGATTTTCATCAATACCTCCACACTTTTTTGCACGATTCGTTCGGAATCACTTTATTATACCAGTAGAAATATGCTATGTCAACAAAAATTATTTAAAAAATTAAAATCACCTCCCCCTCATACCTATTCGGTTACTCCTATAACCATATTCACCGGCAAAAAGCACTAAAAAACATACACCCGGGCACCCTAGGCACTCCAATAGAAGTGGAAAATTTCCCCAGACCCTCTCCCGTTCAGATACCGGAATCACCCTCCTTCCTTGAGCACGATCATCATCAAAATTGTATTGCTACTGTTTCTGAACTTTAATACCCGAGGCAAGTACAATCTTTGATACATCTTCGTATTTATTCAATGTAAAGATGTGGATTCCATTAGCACCGGCGTTTATGTATCGGTACAATTGCTCCACCGTGTACTCAATGCCGGCCTTCTTGAAGCTTTCCGAATCATCTCCATATTTTCCCATAATAGCCGCCAGTTCTTGCGGAATCGAACAGCCTTTGGCAATGGTCATACGGATGACCGGATCTTTAACCAGAATCGGCATAAGCCCCACGACAAACGGAACCGTTACTCCTGCCTTGCGGGCACGCTCGGCAAAGCGCGCATACGCATCTACATCATGGCAGAGCTGCAGCATGATGAATTCCGCCCCCGCGTCTTGTTTGCTCCGCAGGTGAACCATATCCGACTCAAAACTGGATGCCAAGATGTGCTTTTCCGGATACCCTGCGGCCGCAAGACACACATGGGGAAATTCCGCTTTCAGGAAGGTAATCAGCTTATCCGCATGATCAAAATCACCGCCTGTACCCTGCTGCCCCTTCGGGAAATCTCCCCGCATGGCCAGTATGTTCTCAACACCTATATGGGTATACTCGTTAATGATCGTTTTAATGTCACTACAGGTATTACCGATACAGGTAAAATGGGTTATGATTTCATGGCCGCTCTTCTTGACCGATTCACAAACTTCCTTACTACGTCCCTTGGTCGTACCACCGGCGCCATAGGTACAACTTATAAAGTCAGGTTCAAAACGATAGAGTTCAGAGAGCGTCTTCAATAACGGCTCCATGGGCTGATCGTTTTTAGGGGGGAAAACTTCAAAGGAAAAACTCAACCGTTCTTTAAAGATCTCAGAGATTTTCAAGTGGCCTCCTAGCTGCATAAATCGAATTTACCGGTACCCCCAATCTGATCCATAATGACAACGATTCAGTATCGTACCGAATTAAAAATATAGAAATAATACTCTATGGCTGCTGCCATTTGAACATACCCCTGTCCTTAATGAGCGCATTATTATAATCGAACAGGAAATACCGTAATATTAAATCTAGTATATCCTATAACGGATCTTTGTCAAGCAAAATTTTTTGGTAAATCTACCGCACCTGTGCATAACATCCTGAATTGAGCCCTATCAACGCTATAAATAAATTTTTATAGGTATCTACTTCATGGAAATACGCTTATTTATGCCTTCTCTATAACCCCATAGACCCCCAGAATTAAGAGTATAGTGATTTTTACGGCCTTTTTAATAAAATCCCTGAATAATTTGATACACAGATCGGATAATAGGCAAAAAATAGCAATTTTTATACTTGATACTGGATTAAATAAATATCTATATATAAATTTTTATAGCCTTTGAATCGTATAATGCCGAGGTTCCGCTGAGACCGGATCGTAAAACCTAATCCCTTCAGCCATGAGGCCCAATACCGGAAACTCCTGCTCCTCCCCATAAACCCTATCAGAACCAGGGTTCCAATGGGGAATAGCATCCCTCCTTACGCCTCCATACAGGGTATCATTGAGTAGAGGATACCCGATCCATGCCAGATGGCAGCGGATCTGGTGCCGAAACCCTCGTTTAATCCGCAGCCGAAAATAGGTGTCCTCTACAGAAAGGTTCTTGTGTACAATAATTTCCGTTACATAAGGGATCCCCTGGTCCAGGGCGCGGATCTTCTTACGCTTCCCCGGTTTCCTCAGCAAGTTTGAACCATCCCAAACCGGGAATACCACCGGCCGCACCGCTTTTCTCCCCGGACCATAGGGTCGAAAACCACTGGCAATGATGCAGGAGTCCAAACCACCGGAAAAGGCTTGGGGAAAGCCTGGAAGCAGGCCCGCTCTTTTCGTCGCTCGCGCACCGTATTCCTTGATAATATACCCCCTTTCCTGTTGGGCCAAGAGGACCTCTAGGGCGCTCTGCGTCTTCGCCACGAGGACCAGACCCTGAGTTTCATAATCAAGGCGATGGACTATACCCCCTTCCCACGGATGCTTCCCTTGCACGTTAAGCACCGGAGGAAAAAGATTTCCGTACCACTCCAGAAGACTTGGTTCATGTCCAGCTTTTCCCGCATATTTCTTCAAGGGCACCGTGTGTACCCGGGGGGGCTTAAACAGCACCGCATAAGCCGGGGTTTCATCCACTACCGAAGGATTACGCATACCCTCATTATACGTAACGCTCCTATCCGCAACTATACCAAATCACCTGGTACCAGTAGAGTACTGTTCCAGCGACTAATCCGTCCTTCCCGGTCTTTACCGTCTCCAGTATTCTGGAGAAAACAGCACCAACACGGTCCAGAGTTCCAGTCGTCCAGAAATCATCACAAAAGAGAAAACCCACTTGATATGATCCGGGAAGGCCCCGTAATGACGGCTGGGCCCAATCGCGCCGAAACCGACCCCGATGTTCCCTGTAACCGAGAGGGCCGCGCTGAAGGCAGAGAACAGATCCGTCCCAGAAGCCGCGGTTATGAGGGTAGTGGCGGCAATCACTAGAAAATAGAGAAACGCAAAGCCCGCAACCCCGTAGACGACATCCTTACGGCCCACCTTGCGGTTAAGCTGTACACTGAAAATGCCCTGGGGATAGATGAGTTGCCGCAGTTCATTGCCGGCCTGTTTCCAGAGCACCACATGGCGTATCACTTTGAGACCTCCCGCAGTAGAACCAGAACAGCCCCCGATGAACATGAGGATGAAAAGAACCCCCTGGGCAAGGGAAGGCCAAGTTTCGTAATCAGTAACGATTGCTCCAGTGGTGGAAAGGATCGAAACCACCTGATAGATCCCGTATCGAGCAGCCCTGCCTAGGGAACCGTAGACCTCCAAAAGGCTTCCCGTAATCAGCCCAGAAGCAATAATAAAAATACACAGGTAAGCCCGGCCTTCGGAATTACGCCACAGATCCGTGAATTTACCCCTGAGAAGCCGCACATAGAGGTTAAAATTAAACCCTGCTAGAAACATGAATACCGTGGAAACGAGATCGATGAAAGGTGAATCATAAAAACTGATACCCTTATTTTTCGTACTCACTCCTCCAGAAGCCATGGTCGTAAAGGCATGACAGAGCGCATCGAAGCCCTTCATACCCCCTAAGCAGTAGAGCAGGAATAGGATCACCGTGAGACCGCAGTAAACCAGCCAGAGCATCTTGGCGGTGGCAGTGATCTTGGGGGTGATCTTCTCTTTCTCCGGCCCCGGAGTTTCGGCCTTGATGAGTTGAAACCCTCCGACCCCGAGGAGCGGCATGAGGGCCACGGTGAGTAGGATGATCCCCATACCGCCGAACCAGTGGGTGGTACTCCGCCAAAAGAGGAGCGCTCTTGGCAGGGATTCCACCTCGGATAGAGTACTCGCCCCGGTGGTGGCGAAGCCGCAGGCGCTCTCAAAAACCGCATCAACGAAACTAAAGCCCACCCCGGAAAGATAATAGGGAAGGGCCCCCAGAAGACTTATCCCAATCCAGGTGAGGAAAACCAGGAGGAATCCATCCTGGGGACCAAAACGGAAGGGTGTTTTTTTGAAAGACCAGAGGGCAGGTACGGCGAAAACAAGCGTAATACCCATGGGAATGGCAAAGGCCCGTATCAGCAGGAATTCACCGGCAGCCAAGGCTATACCAAAGGCCGGAAGCAGCATAGGAACTGCAATACCCATGGTGAGGGCAATGATACGAAGCATCATCAACCATTTCATATACTGACTATAGCATACCCTTTGTTTAAGAAGGTATAGGGATATCCTGCATGATGGAGTACCATACACGACCACCGTACGTGGTACTACAAAAAGGCTCGTATCCAGTCTATGATTGGCTCTACAGTAAGGATGGAGCACATGATTGAACTAGTGGCTTTTTTAGGAAACCCGGGCAGGGAATATGCACAAAACCGACATAATGCAGGACGCTTGCTTGCAGAAGCCCTTCCTTTTTCTGCAGCTTTACCGTGGCAGAAAAAGTACAAAGGAATGTACACGAGCATAGAAGGAAATATGCTACTGGCCTATCAAAAGGAGGTATCGGTACCGGTATCCCAGGAGGAACAAGCCATTCCCGGTACGATACATCTACTTTTACCTGAAACCTATATGAATCTCTCCGGGGATTCGGTGTATGCTGCAGCTTCTTTTTTTAAGGTTCCCGTAAGGAATATCCTCGTGGTTCATGACGAGTTAGAGTTACCCTTGGGAACCGCGGCATATAAGTTTTCCGGTGGATTAGGAGGCCACAACGGTCTCCGTTCCATGAAGGCCAATTTCGTCACCGGAGATTTCTGGCGGTTTCGCCTCGGCATCGGCCGCCCACCCCATGCTGATGTGGATATAGCGGATTGGGTGCTTTCGGATTTTAGCCCAGATGAAAAATCAATTTTTGCACGAGTCCTGGACTCCTGTACCCACGCACTGATTCAGGCCTTGGTGCATGGGCCAGAATCCCTCCTCCCGGAATGGAACAAGAAACAACTCCTATGAGCTATTGGGTATACGGTACAGAACCGGTGGAGGGGCTGGCTCCTCCACCTCTTCCTGACCATGCTTCACTCCAGGATCAGCATCTTTTTCGTGTACTCTCCGCTGAACCTGGGAACTCCCTACTTCGTCGAGAATGTTAGTTTCTTCTCCAAGCTGAAACTGACGGTATTCCGCTTCCTGGTGTTCCCGAACCTTAGCTATGATCTTACGATCCCGGGATGCGGCAAGATACACCTCCCGGGCCTCCTCAACCTTGCGTTTTGCCTGAGCAGCATCCTCTAGAAGACGGTTTTTGGTGCTCTCCAGCCTTTGTATGTACCGGTCAAAGGCCACAATCTCCGCGGTGCCACGACCCGCGCGGCCCTGTTCATTCCCAATCCGGATCCGTTCTGCTGCGAGAGCTCCGATCCCCTGCTCAATTTGCGTAAGGGCCCCTATCGCTCTACCCAATTCAAGCTTAGTCTCTTGCTCCTGGTATTCCCGAAGCACCAACACCTTCTGCAGTCCAAAGTGGAAACGCCTCATACTTTACCACCGCCTACCTGGCGTTATTCCTGGTAGTACCTGCTTCCGCCCCCTCTGTTTCATCAAAAAAGGGATCCCCCTCCTGGTTTGCCCGTAAAAAATCCGCTGCCCCGGTGGCTTTTTGATAGACCTGCATCTCTTCATCCGGTATGGTACTGCCGGAAATCCCGGCCATCATTTTGAGGGTTTCTGCAATCGTGGATTTCTCATCCACTCCCTGGATGAGAAATTCCTCGATAGCTCCATGCTTCATGATCGCATCATCAATAGCAGGATTTGAACCGGTATGATAGGCCCCCACATTGATGAGGTCCTCGTTTTCTGCATAAAGCGCCATGAACCGCCTGAGGGCCCCGGCCGCTTTATTGGTAAAGGGCCCTGAAACCATCGGTGCAAGACGGGAGACACTGGCAAGCACGTCAATAGCCGGATAATGATAGGCCTGGGCAAGGGACCGGGAGAGGACAATATGTCCATCCAGGATTCCCCGCACCGTATCGGCTACGGGTTCATCCATATCATCTCCATCTACCAGGACCGTATAAAATCCGGTGATGGTTCCCTTTTCCGCAGTACCGCATCGTTCCAGGAGCTTAGGCATTTGGTCAAACATACTGGGGGTATAGCCCCTGGTGGCAGGAGGTTCCCCTATGGCCAGTCCTATTTCCCGTTGAGCCCGGGCAAACCGGGTAACTGAATCAAAGAGGAGCATCACATCCAGGCCCTGATCCCGGAAGTATTCGGCTACTGCCGTAGCTACATAGGCTCCCCGCAGGCGCGCCAAGGGGGGAGAATTGGAGGGACTCACCACGATGACACTCCGGGCAAAGCCTTCAGGGCCGAGATCGTTTTCGATAAAGTCATTAACTTCCCGTCCCCGTTCACCGATAAGGGCAACCACGTTTACATCTGCATTAGTATTTCGGGCGATCATCCCCAAGAGCGTCGATTTTCCCACCCCAGATCCGGCAAAAATACCCAGTCGCTGCCCTTGACCCACTGCTAAAACTCCGTCGATGGCTCGCACCCCGGTACAAATCCGCTTGGTTACCCGTCTGCGCTTGAGCGGATCCGGCGCCTGAGCCATAGCGGGATAATACTGAATTGCCTTAATGCCCCCTCTACCGTCAATCGGCTTACCCTGAGAATCCAAAATCCGGCCTAATAATGCGTTGGAAACCGGCACTTCCAGGGTCCTGCCTGAGGCAATGACCCGGTTTCCCACCTCAATTCCGTCAGTGTCCTGATATGCCATGAGCTGGACCGTTTTATCCCGGAGCCCTACCACCTCTGACAGGATCACCCCTGGTCCCTTAGGAGCTTCAATACGACACAGTTCTCCCATGACCCCCACAGGCCCCCGGCTTTCAATGAGGAGCCCTTGAACCTTAGTAACATGGCCCACATATTTGATCGTATCGACCTGTTCAGTCGCTTCACGGTATTTGGAGATAAGGGTTTCCATGGACCCTAAACCCCTGCTTTCCCAAGCTGCGTCCCGGATTTGAGGATAGGTTTCATGGGGGTCATTTCCAAAATCTTCGTTTCTAATTCCGCAAGCTGACTGGCAATCCGGGCATCAATATCACCAAAATCAGTCTCGATGATACAGCCGCCTTGATCAACCGAAGAATCTTCCTGAACCTGAATATGCTGTCCCCCTTCCAGGGTCTGAATAAAATCCTGGATGTGTTCGGTAGTCAATTGCAGATCCGCCGTATGCACTCTGATGATGACATCCCCCCGGCCTTTCACTTTCCGCAGCGCCTCTTTCGCATTGGCGATGACCACCTCTTGGGTCTGCTCGGAAATGATCTTAACCACTTTCCGGGAAATGAGGAGGACCAAATCCACGATCTGCTGCTCTGTTTCAATAAGAATTGCCGACCGCTTGTCCTGAGCCCGCTCAAGGACCGTCTGGATTCTCTGAATAAGCCGATCTACTTCGGCCTTGCCTTCTTTAAATCCTGCTTCTTTGCCTAAAAGTAAGCCCTCTTGTTCCGCTTCTTTCCGATGGGTCTCAATGGCAGTCTGGGCAGCAGTCTCCATATCTTGAGATCTTCGCCGACCTTCCGCAAGCATACGTTCCGCTGATAGTTTGGCGTCTTTTTGCAGGGCCTGGGCTTGTTCAGTTCCCCGACGCACTGCCTCCGCCGCAGCTTCTTCGGCATCCTTAATAATCTGCTCTGCTGCTACCTTGGCGGATAAGACCATCGTATCCCGCTCTGCAATCCATTGACTCTTAAAAAGTTCTGCTTCCCGACGAATATCTTCTACGGTAGGACCGTCGTATTGCTCTACCTCCAAGGGCTCTACCGCATCATCCTCTTGAATCAGCCCTTCTGAAACGGTAGTGGGAGGCTCTATCAACATTTTAGTATCATTGATAATAATCTCATCGGATCTAAAAATCACTCTTGACATGGACCCTACCTCATGCATGGGTAAAAATTTATAGTACAGGCATTTGCAAAATATCCAATTTGGCAAACCTAACCGTATACCAAGGATCTACCATCGGGATCCTTTAAGGTACTTACATAACGGCTATGCTCCCGGGAATACGCCCTTTTTCGAAAAACCCCCAGCCGCCTACCCTTTGGGTACTTCCTCGTTCTTATAGCCTCATATACAACAAGGCAATCACCCGTGCAAAAACCCGGAATTCGCTCGTTATGTGGATAGGTAAGAGAACTACATCCCGCTGGCTCCTAGACCACCAATTCGTCTTCCCCTGCTCGGGCAATGACGATCTCTCCACTCTCTTCCAGCCGTCGGATAATCGATACGATCTTCTGCTGGGCTTCTTCCACGTCCTTTAACCGAACCGGGCCCATATAGTCCATATCTTCCTTGAGCATCCCTGCGGCACGCTTACTCATGTTCCGGAAGATCTTATCCTGCACTTCCGCATCCACCGACTTTAATGCCTTAGCCAACTCTCCAGAATCCACTTCCCGCAAAATCTTCTGAATAGATTTGTCGTCGATCATCACAATATCTTCGAACACAAACATCCGCTTCTTGATCTCTTCAGCCAGTTCCGGATCTTCCCCTTCCAAGGCTTCAATGATCTGTTTTTCCGATGTTCTATCCACCAGGTTAAGGATCTCCACGATACTTTCAACTCCTCCGGCAGCGGTGTAGTCTTCACTGGACAGGGTGGAAAGCTTCTTTTCCAGCACCCGCTCTACCTCCCGCAGGACTTCAGGACTGGTCCGGTCCATGGTGGCGATACGCCGAGCTACATCGCTTTGCATTTCATGGGGAAGATTCTGGATTATCACCGAAGCCTTATTCGGTTCCAAATACGCCACAATAAGGGCAATAGTCTGGGGGTGTTCTTGTTGAATAAAATTAAGGAGATGCGCCGGATCCGTACGGCGTATAAAATCAAAGGGCCGCACCTGCAAGCTCGATGTAAGGCGGTTAATGATATCTACCGCCTTCTGGCTTCCCAGGGCTTTTTCCAAGAGTTCCCTCGCATAATCAATACCACCGGTGGTGATAAATTGATTTGCCATCATGAGTTCCTGAAACTCTTGCAAAATAGCGTCTTTTCGTTCAGACTCTACGGTTTCGAGTCGGGCAATCTCAAAGGTAAGGGTTTCAATTTCATCTTCTCGTAAATACTTAAATATTTCAGAGGATACCTCAGCACCTATAGATACCAAGAAAATAGCAGCCTTCTGCCTACCGGTAATATCTTTCGGCCCCTTTTTCTTACCCGCGCCATCGGAACCCGGTGATTTTGCCATTGCCTTATTCCTCCAAAAGCCAGGTTCTTAAAAGCTGTGCCACATCCTCAGGGTGGTTTTTAGCTACATCGGCAACACTTTCATGTAATTCCATACGGACTCGTTCTTCATTAGACATAGGGAGTTCTGCTCCTTCCTGCTCTGCTTGCATCAGCGCACTATCCCGCATTTCTTGTTCCCGTCTAGTACGCTCCGCCTCTTCCAAAATCCGTTTTCGCTCGAGTCTCCGGGCTAGGATCCGGAATACGATAAATCCCATGAGCAGTAAGACAAATCCCCCCAGCGCTATCAAAAGGATGGATTGTAACTGCTTTTGCTTAAAAAAAGCGGTGTCTTCTTCGGCAAATTGCTTGGTTCGATCAAAGCCAATATTTTGTACGGTTACTGAGTCTCCCCGAGCCGCATTATACCCGATGGCATTCTGAATCCACGCCTGGGTCGCCCGAAGATCCTCCGGGGATATGGGGGTATATTCCCGTTCAATGGAACCGTCAGCAAGCACCACAGGATTTCGCTTTTCATCATAGTTCATTTGCCAAGTTCCATCAATATTAACCGAAACCGTAACCCGGTCTATCCTCGGGCTCCGTTCTTCCTGGATAGAACGCTTATTGATTTCTTCATTATCGACCAGGGTTTCCTGGGTAACCTCCCCGTAAAGGTTTGACATATCCCGAAAGGCCGGAGCAGTCTGACCTTCAACCCCTGGGGGGCCTTCCGGCGTGAACCCGGTACCCTTCCAGGTGGTACTGGAAGTGGTTTTAGACCGGGTAACCGAAGGAACGATCTCCGAATCATCATAAGAAGACCCGGGAGTCCGGGGCCGTATGGTAGTGGGAAAGAATTCTTCGGTACTGATAGCTTTTCTCGACAGATCCATCTCGATCTTAATATTAAGGTCTCGAACCCGATCCGCGGTAAAGGTGTCTTGAAGGGATTTAAGGATAACTGCCCGGTACTGGGCTTCTAAGGTTCGAATCATCTTGTTCCCTCGCTCAATGAAACTCAAGCGATCCAATTCAGCCTGGCCGGTAAAGTCATTGAGCACGATCCCGTTTTGATCGGTAATAACGATGGTATCATCCTGGAGACCGGCTACCGCAAATTTGAGCAGCTTCTGAATCCCTTCGATCTTTTTACGGTTTTGGGTAATATCACTGCCCAATCGAGGAGTAATGATCACACTCGCGGTTACCGGGTTCTGTTCTGAGGCAAACAAGGTCCGTTCAGGCATTACCAAGGTAACATTGGCATTATCCACATCATCTAAAGCCCGAATATGCTCAGTAACCATCTGGGTAATGGCCCGTTGGAGGTTCACGTTACGCTCAAAATCGGTGATGGTCCATCGTTCCCGGTCGAACAACTCCCAAGGACTGGTTCCCGAAGGGATCAGGTCCTCCCGAACCAAAATAGCCCGCATACGCCGGGCAGTGGGGTCATCAGGAACCATGATAATCCCCGTAGAAGATACCGATGTTTTAACCCCTTCTTCGTTTATTCTCGTAAGGATTCGATTCCGGGCGCCTTCATCCAACACCGGGGCGTCAATAACCGGGACCATAGTAGGAGCCGCAGATACAGAAAAGAGCGCAATGATCCCAGCAATAGCTGCTACACAAATCCCCAAAAGTATGAGTTTCTGTAATAAGGACCATTTACCCCATAGTTTCTGTATCTGTCCTACAATTTTCTTGATCCACTCGCCCATATCCCCCCCGACATATTGTTATCCCTCTTTTTCCTTACCTTACCTTATGAGACCGCTGCTCTTGCGAAGGCCATTTATCATACCTGTGCATAACCTTATCGTGTATTGATAAGATCTTTCCAGCCCTGGACCAAGCGGTTCAACAGGGTTCTGGAAATATTTAAAGACATAGAAGCCTTTGCCTGGGCAATGGTAATATCATGCACATCCACTGAACCCGGTTCCGTAATAGCAGTTTGTATCAGATCACTGGCTCGTTGCTGATCCCCTGAAACCCGATCTAAAGCCCGGAGCATCGCATCTTCAAAACTCCCTGAACGAAGAACCGATTCCGCGCCAATCTTATCCCCCAAGGACGCCAATGCCTCCCCACGAGCAGTACCCGATGCAGGAACTATATGCTTAGGATGGGTTACCTGCAGGGGGATAGTATCAATTCCTATCAGGTGAGGTACGCCGATACTCATCCATTACCTCCCCCCTATGTCCAAAGCCCGCTGAAACATGGTCTTAGAACCGTCAATGATGGACGCATTCGCCTCATAGGCACGGGATGCGGCAATCATATCCACCATTTCCGTAACAATATCTACGTTCGGCATCTCCACATAGCCTTCCTGGGGACCTGAGGTAATGGCATCAGGGTGGGTCGGATCATACACTAACCTGTTTTTAGTAGTAAAATCTTTTTGTATCTCTACTACCCGCACTCCCTGTCCTGGGCCGTTATCCATCATATCCGGGAGAAAAGGAGAACGCCAGTAAGGTCCCTCGGTTTTGGGTCGCATGATGACTCGGCTTCGCCGATAAGGCCCCCCTTCAGTAGTACGGGTGGTGGAAGCATTGGCAATATTATCGGCAATCACATCGGCAATAAGCCGTTGGGCACTCATGCCGGTAGAGGCTATTTGTATCGAATTAAAGATTCCCATACTCCATACCTTACCTTAAGACCATCGTAATTTGACTGAACTCAAAAGATTCCCCCTGGGCTAAGAGGGTATATAAAAGCTGATTTTCTACGGCTCGCATGATCTCCTGCTCCGGATCCACGTTATTTCCATTATTTTTAGAGGTACTTACATAATCGAGAACCCGCCGCGGCTGCACCTCTTGATAATCTCGTTTGCGCCAATTACTTATATGCCGAGGATCGGTTTGGGTTAATTCCAAACTAGGTCGCTGTTTTTCAGTGTCTAGCGCTCGTTTCAGTTCACTTTCAAAACTTAGATCCGACCGTTTGAACCCTGGAACCGTGGCGTTAGCCAGATTATTGGCAATCACATCCCGACGTATGAGACTCGCATCCATAGCACGATGGACCAAGTCTACGGTTCGAGAAAAATTATTTTCCATACCCATTCCTAACCCCCCTGTATATCATCGGCATGTTTTATATAAAAGTTAGCACTATCATGTAAGGTTCCTTCCTTGCGCTGGAGTCTGCTGAGGTCTATCGGGCTTCATAATCTGTATCATGACATGGCGTAGCGGCGTTACAAGATATACCGGCCTAAATCATGATCCATGACCAAATTAGTAAGCTTTTCGTTGACATAGGTCTCGGTAATAGCTACCTTCGTCGGGGCAATATCCGGAGCCTCGAAGGAGAGCTCCTCTAAGAGGGCTTCCATGATGGTATGGAGCCTCCGGGCGCCGATGTTTTCCAGCCGGGAATTGACCTCCGCAGCCAAGGCTGCAAGGCGCTCTATCGCATCAGGAGTAAAAGTGATGTCCACCTGCTCGGTCCCTAAGAGATCCATGTACTGTTTGGTCAGGGCATTTTTAGGTTCCGTCAAGATCCGAAGGAAATCCTCCTTCCCCAAGGAATCTAACTCAACCCGCAAGGGGAAACGGCCTTGAAGCTCAGGAATTAAATCCGAAGGTTTACTGACATTAAAAGCACCCGCAGCCACAAAAAGAATGTGATCCGTATTAACCGGTCCCCACTTGGTATTCACCGTAGCCCCTTCCACAATGGGCAGGATGTCCCGTTGTACCCCTTCCCGGGATACGTCAGGACCGCCTCCCCCCCGTTCACCTTTGACCGCGATCTTGTCAATCTCGTCAATAAAGACGATCCCGGTCTCTTCCACCCGCTGCCGGGCTTCGTCGCTCACCCGATCCCGATCGATGAGTTTTTCCGATTCCTCTGCCTTGAGAATCTCCCGGGCCCGGCTTACGGTAAGGAGTTTTTTCTTTTTACTACCTCCGAAAAAACCGGCGATCCCTGAAAGGCTGGACTCTAGATCTTCTAAGCTCCCGCCCATCATCTCAAAAGTCGGAAACTGGGGGTTCTGGGTTACGGTAATTTCCACGATCTTGTCCTCCAGTTTGCCTTCCCGGAGCATCGTCCTGAACTTTTCTCGCGTAGAAACATCTTTTCCCGAAAGGGTTTCCTCTGGGGCTTGATCTTCCTGAACCGCATCTTTCGCCTCCTGGTCTTCAACCTCTTCCGTGCTCGTTTCCCCGCTGTCTTGGGTGTTCCGAAAAAGCGAAGGGATGCCCACCTGAATAGCCGCTCCCATGAGGGAAGGCCCATTTCCGCCATTGGTATCAGGAATGGAAAAGGTTCCCATAGGCCTCACCACAGGCCGGGCTTGGGGCTTAGGCTCTTTACGCTTCTTACCGGTTCCCGGCAACAGGAGGTCCAACAAGGCCTCTTCCGCCCGTTTCTCTGCTTCCAGGGTTACGGACTCTTGCATCTCCTGTTTCACCATCTGGATCCCTGCGGCCATGAGATCCCGGATCATAGACTCCACGTCCCGACCCACATAGCCCACCTCAGTGTACTTGGTAGCCTCCACTTTAATAAAGGGAGAGCCCGCGAGTTTAGCCAGCCGCCGGGCGATCTCGGTCTTACCCACCCCGGTGGGACCAATCATCAGTATGTTCTTAGGGGCAATATCTTCCCGTATATCACTTTCCAGCTTGAGGCGGCGGATCCGGTTCCGTAAGGCCACGGCCACGGCGCGCTTGGCCTTTTTCTGCCCCACGATATACTTATCTAACTCAGCGACAATCTCCCGGGGAGTAAGACGATCCAAGTTTTTTTCACTGTTTTTCTTGACAAACAGGTCATGTTTCTTGTTGATAGGTTGACTACTCATATATTTCTCCTCATTACGCTAACTCCTCCAGGGTCGTGTGTCCATTCGTATAGATACAGATCGTTCCCGCGATGGCAAGACTCTTTTCCGCGATTTCTCGCGCGGAAAAGGAACTGCCTTCTAAGTAGGCCAAAGCCGCGGCATAGGCATAGTTGCCTCCCGACCCTATGGCCAGGGCGTCTTCCGCAGGCTCAATCACATCTCCGGTGCCTGATATAAGCAGGGTTTTGTGAATGTCCGCCACCAAAAGCAAGGCTTCAAGCCGCCTAAGGGACCGGTCGGTACGCCAATCCTTGGCCAGTTCTACTGCGGCCCGGGCCAGATCCCCGGAATACTCCTTGAGCTTGGTTTCGAAACGGTCGAAAAGGGTGAAGGCGTCGGCAGTGGCCCCGGCGAATCCGCACAGGACTTTGCCGTCCATGAGCCGTCGTACCTTGCGGGCGTTGTTTTTCATCACCGTTTCACCCATGGTTATCTGTCCATCCCCGGCCATAGCAACCTTGCCGTCTTTGCGTACCACCAGTACGGTAGTGCTTCGAATCTTATGCGTATGTTCTTTCATTATCGTTCTTTTCCTCATAATGTCTTTATCCTGTACCCCGGTTATCCCCCATCGGACCTTCCGGCGCAGAGGGTGCGTTTCCGGATTGCTTGCTGCCATGGGGATGAGCCTGGGCATAGACGGCTTTTAAGCGTTCCATGTTCACATGGGTATACCGCTGGGTAGTGGCGATACTCTCATGGCCTAAAAGGGCTTGTACCACCCGGACATCACAACCCGCGTTTACCAGATGCGCCGCAAAGCTATGGCGCAAGGCATGGGGATGCAGAGGCTTCTGCAATCCTGATCGCTGGGCATACTGGTTGATGATCCACCGCACCCCGCTCACCGATAAACCTTCCCCTTTCTGGTTGAGGAAGAGCCGGTCCTTAGGGTTTTCCCGGGGCAACTTTTTTTCCCGGATGGGCAGATAGGCTTTTAAGGCCTGCACCGCTTCACCGGAAAAAAATACGTACCGTTCTTTATCCCCCTTCCCAATGATCCGGGCGCTGCTCAAGTCCGCGGCCAAGCGCCCCACCCCCAGGGACGCCACTTCGGATATCCTAAGGCCCCCGGAATACATGGTTAAAAGCAGCGCCTTATCCCGCACCGGCCACAGGATCTGGGCATGATCCGGAAGGGCGGCAAAGGCGGCCATCTCCTCCACCCAGAGAAAGACCGGCAAGGGTTTCGGGGCCTTCAAAGAGGATACCAACTCGGTGGGATTATCCTTGCGGTACCCAAACCGAACCAGCCACCGGTAAAAGCCGCGCAGCGAAGCCAGGGCGCGATTCACCGTTACCACCGCCTTATCCTCAGCACTTATAGCCACCATGAAGCGCTGTACCTCCTGGCGGGTCGCCTTTTCGGCAACAATTCCCTGTTTTTGGCAATACCCGGCAAAGCGGGCTATATCCAGCCGGTATGCCTCGAGGGTCCGCGCCGCCATACCCCGCACCGAAGCCAGGTACGCCAGGTAACGCTCCATTACCGGCGGAAGGGGGGGGCGCTCCCGCTTATTCGCCATGATTCTGTCCCTCTAGTGCTTCTTCATAGACCAGCTCATCCAGCGAATCGTCGCTGGAATGGAGATAATCACAGGCCGGGTTGATACAGGCCTTGTGGGAGCCGTTTTTCTTGTCGTATTTTTCTACCATAAACTGTCCGCACTTGGGACAATTCTGGTTGATCGGTTTAAAGTGGCTGATAAAGTCGCACTCAGGATAGTTGGTACACCCATAGAATTCCTTGCCCCGCTTCTTGGTCTTCCGGGCCACAATATCACCGCCGCAGCGAGGACACTTTGCCAAGGGTAAGGATTTGGTATGCCGGCATTCTGGAAACCCCGTACAGGCGAGGAAGAACCCGAAGCGACCCAGCTTTTTCACCAGGGGCCTTCCGCAGGCATCACACACCTGATCCGTTACTTCGTCTAGGCTGCCTTTGAAGGATTCCAGGGTTTTCCCCACCTCTTCAAGTCTATCCTTAAAAGGATCATAGAATTCCCGGATCATGTCGGGCCAGCGGAGCTGTTGTTCTTCCACCGCATCAAGCTTGTTTTCCATAGAGGCGGTGAAGGTCGTATCCACCACCTCAGGAAAATATTCCACCAACATATCGCAGATAAGCCTCCCCAAGATCGTGGGGACCAGCTGCTTATTGGACCGGGTTACATAGTACCGATCCAACAATACCGAGATGGTAGGCGCATAGGTGGAAGGCCGTCCGATTCCTTTTTCTTCCAGGGTCTTCACTATGGAAGCGTCGGTATACCGGGTCGGTCCCTGGGTAAAGTGCTGTTCAGGATAGAACACATCTATGATCACCGGATCTCCAACCTTGAGGGAAGGATACCCATATCCCCGTTCTTCCCTGGAAGGAAGGAGCTTCATCACCATATAAAATCCTTTTTCTATGATTTTAGTTCCGGAGATTCTAAATATCCCTGCTCCTGCCTGAATATCGGTACTCACGGTCCGGGTTTTCGCGGCCTTCATTTGGCTTGACACGAAGCGTTCCCAAATAAGGGTGTAGAGCCGGAGTTGATCCCGGGAGAGATGCTCCTTTACCTCATCAGCCGTATACCGTACATAGGTGGGCCTGATGGCTTCATGGGCATCTTGGGCCTTTTTCCCCAAGGTGTATTCTACGGCCTTTTCTGGCAGCTCCTGGGGATACTGCTCGTGGATCCACGCTCGGACCTCCTCTAAGGCGATCTGAGATATGCGCACCGAATCGGTACGCATATAGGTGATAAGCCCCACCCGGGAAGCGCCGATATTCACCCCTTCATAGAGCTGTTGGGCCACTTGCATGGTTTTTTTGCTGGTAAATCCCAGACGGTTCGCAGCGGTCTGCTGCAGTTGGGAAGTCGTAAAGGGAGGTTTGGGCCGTATGGTTTTATCAATTTCCCGAATATCTGAAACCTTACAATCTACCCCGGTGATCTGATCGATGATCTCCTGGACCGCAGCTTGTTTTTTTAATTCGGGTTTATTCCCCTGCCACAGTACCAGCTGCGCGGTAAACCTGGACCTTCCCACCATAAAATCCGCTTCCAGGGTCCAGTATTCTTCGGGAATAAAGGACTCAAGCTCTTTTTCCCGTTCACAGATGAGCCGTAACGCCACCGACTGTACCCGTCCTGCAGAAAGCCCGTTTTTTACCTTCTTCCAGAGCAGGGGGGAAAGGTTATACCCCACCAGCCGGTCCAGGACCCGCCGGGCCTTCTGGGCATTTACCTTGGCCTCGTCAATGGATCCGGGATGAGCCACCGCATCCTTAATGGCCACCGGGGTAATCTCATTGAAGGCGATGCGCTGAATAGGCACCTTATCGGCCTTGGCATTGATAGCCTTACGCAGGTGCCATGCAATGGCCTCCCCTTCACGGTCATTATCACTGGCCAGGAGTACGATATCTGACTTCTTGGCATCCCCCTGGAGTTCCTTGAGAATTTTTGCCCTTCCCCGGACCGTGATGTATTCAGGTTCAAAATCATGGGCCACATCAATGGCTAAACGGGATTTGGGGAGGTCGATGAGGTGTCCCATGGAGGCTTTTACCGTATAAGAAGCGCCCAAATACTTTTCAATGGTCTTTGCCTTAGCCGGAGACTCCACAATCACGAGAATCTTTTTCTTCTTTTTTTCCTGGGGCTTTTTTTTCTTACGTTCTGTAACCGGTTTATCCTCTCGGGTTGTATCCCTGTCCCTATTCTCCACCGTACCGCCCTGGGGTACTCCTGATTGTTTGCGTTTTTTTCCCGGAGGGGAAAAGGGTTTGTCGGTTTCTACAGTCATCGTGTACTCACCGATCCTCGTACCCAAGATGTAAGGTATGCGCGAGAGAAGCCGCCCATGCGGAAACGCTGAATTCCCCTTCCCGTGGGGGTTCTCCCGGTGCTTCCGTGGGGGTAATGCCCCATTCCTTGAGGATTTCTGCCGCAGAGGAGATCACCTGCGCCCCTTCTGCGGCGAGTTTTCGGGTCCCTGCCCCCTGGAGAGAGGCGATTCCTGCAGAAGCCACCCAGAGGTCTCGACCCTGTTCCAGAACAAAACGAGCGGTGATGAGGGCCCCAGAAGATTCTGGAGCTTCCACAACCACGGTTCCCCGGGCAAGGGCGGAGATGATCCGGTTTCGGGCAGGAAAATGCCATTTCCGCGGGGTGGTTCCCGGAGGATATTCGCTCAGCAAGACCCCTCCCTGTTCAATGATACGCCGGGCCAGGAGCCGATTCCCCGCAGGGTACACTTCATCCAAGCCCGAACCCAACACCGCGATAGTAGGCGCGCCGCCGTCGCTGTTTCCCCGATGAGCCATCCCGTCAATACCCAAGGCAAGTCCTGCAATCACCGGAATCCCCGCATGGCCGAGGGTCTTGGCCATATCGTATGCCTGGGTCAGGGCTGCCGCAGAAGGATGCCGGGTTCCTACAATGCCCACTATGGGTAGCTCAGGATTGGGGAGCTGTCCCCGATAAAACAGTATAGCCGGAGGGTCATAGATCTCCCGAAGCAGCGGCGGATATGAGGGGCTCACATAGGAAACATAGCCAATACCCCGCATGCGGGCTACTGTGGCATCCCGTTCTGCCTGGGCGTACACCGCCTCCAGATCCCAAGGCTGCGTCAGAGAACGGCCTATCAAGGTTTCTATCGCTTTTTTGGAAAGTCCCCACAAATCCGCTTCCTCCTTACAGTGGATGCAGATCCGTACCCGTTCAGCAGGAGTAAGCCGGGGAATTCGTCCTATCATTACATCCACTAAGCCTCGATCAGCCATAGAGTAACCCTAGCACCACCGCTTTATTCTGTTCTGCATCGGAACGCTTCTTGGGATCCTTGGTAATCTGGAGAATTCGGTCATAGAGGTCTACTGCACCATCATACCGGTTGGTCATATAATAAGCCCGTGCCAAGATAAACATACCATCCACCTCATTTTTCGCCAGTTCCACATACCGTTCCAAGTGGGGAATGGCCTCTTCAGGACGGTTAAGCTCGAACACATACAATATCCCCAAGCCATACCGGGGCCGAGCATACCGGTCGTCCAACTCAATAGCCCTGAGAAAGGCCCCCTCTGCAAGCTCAAAATAGCGTATCCGCCGGTTATCACCCCCTCCGATCTCCGGACTACCATAGGAGGCTTTCGCCATAATCCCTGCGGAAAGTCCCCGTAGGTAATGGGGGGTCGGATCCGCAGGCGTATAGTAAATAGCCCGTTCCAGGGCATCCAAAGCTTCACCGTGCAGACCCCGGTCCTGTAAACGGGTAGCCAAAATTTTCCAATACACTCCGGTCTGGGCAGCATCTTTTACATGTTGTTCAACCTTTGCTTCATAGAGGGCTATGGCCTCCCGCAGCCTCTCGATAGTCGTCGGCGGGCCTCCTCCCGGAGGCCCGAGTTCGGCAATCCGGGTCGCCAAGGTATCTCGGAACCGATACTTCCGGTATATATGGATACCAAGCACCAGGGTCCCTATTACCAGAATCACGACCATACCGATCACCGCATCTTTTTTAATTTTCATACCATACCTCATCCCCTATCTTCAGGATCACTTCGATACCTACCAGCTGCCCATAACTTCGGCATATAGTGCCGATGCTGTTCCTTAAGCAGAGAACCATCCACATGGGTATAGATTTGGGTGGTGGTCAAATCCGCATGGCCTAAAAGTTCCTGTACCGACCGCAGATCCGCACCACCTGCCAATAAGTCGGTGGCAAAGGTGTGCCGTAAGGTATGAAGCTTGGAACTCACTCCCACAGGAACCGTAGTGTGGGCATAGGTCTTCCACATCCCCTTCCGAGAAAGCCGCCTGCCGATCCTGCTGATAAACAGGGCGGAACTCTGCTTGGAACCGGCAAGCTGTGGCCGAGCTTCCATTATGTAGCGTTTTAACCAGGACGCAGCCTCCTCCCCAAAGATGGCGAATCGCTCTTTGTTTCCTTTTCCCCGGACAATAATGAGCCCTTCAGAAAACATAATATCCCGTAGATTCAGGGAAACCGCCTCTGAAACCCGTAAACCTGCAGAATAGATAAGCTCATAGAGGGCTCGATTCCGCAATCCCCAGGGAGTACTGGTATCAATCAGTCCCAGCACCTGCTCCACCGATTCCCGGGTAAGTACCGGGGGCAGCCGGATCCCCCATCGGGGAGATTCCAGGATACCTGCCGGGTTATCGGTCCTGATATGCTCATCTATGATAAAACGAAAAAAAGAACGAAGCCCGGCGATGATTTTAGCGGTAGTTCGGGACCCGATACGGTCTTGGGTACGGCGCCGTTCCAAGTAACGAACCAGTGTCAGGGTATCTACCGTTTCAAGACATACCTGGGTTTCGGTAAGCCAGTCCAAAAAGAGACGAATCTCTCCGGTATAGGTTGCAACGGTGAGGGGTGCCCGGTGTTCTCCGTGGATAAGTCGGGAATAATACTGTTCCAGGAGATCCTGTGGATGTACCACCCCTATGCTTCCTTACCGGCCCCTGATACGGAGGCATCTCTATGAAGGTTGCTGTACTTCCGATCCCGGATTACCGTGGGAACCTCCAGATCATCCTCCTGATAACTACTATTCCGGGAGGAAATAAATTCCGTCCGTTTGGTCCGTTCCCGGATCTTTTCCCATTCATTAATATCAATGAAATCACTTTCCGCAGGCTTAACCGGTTCCCGGACCGGTCCCTTTTGGGGGGACTTTACGGCTTCCGTTTGAAAGCCGGTGGCAATAACCGTGACCCGTAACTTATCTTCCAGCGCGGTGTCAAGGGTTGACCCTACAATAATCACCGCTTCTGAATCAGCCTTTGCCGTAATAAGATTGACCACTTCCTGAAATTCAACGAGGGAAAAATCCTCGCCCCCGGAAACATTCACCAAGATCCGGGTGGCCCCTTCAATAGCGGTATCTTCCAAGAGGGGATTATCCACCGCTGCAGTGGCTGCTTCTGAGGCTCGATTATCCCCGCTCCCATAACCTATGCCCATGAGGGCATCTCCCTGACCTTGAATAATCGCTTCTACATCGGCAAAGTCAATGTTAATAAGCCCGGTTTGATTCACCAGATCCGAGATACCTTGTACTCCTTGCCGGAGTACATCATCAGCCTTGAGAAACGCCTCGGTGATGGGGGTTCGCCGCTCCACAATATTAAGGAGATGTTGATTAGGGATGATGATAAGGGTGTCCACTGCTTCCCGGAGTTTGGTAATCCCCGCCTCGGCCAGACGCATCCTGAAACGACCCTCAAACTCAAAGGGTTTGGTTACTACCCCCACGGTCAGGGCCCCGCACTCTTTGGCGATCCGAGCGATGACCGGTGCGGATCCCGTCCCCGTCCCGCCGCCCATGCCTGCGGTTACGAAGACCATATTGGACCCTTTGAGGACTTCGGCGATCATCTCTTGGTCGTCATTGGCCGCCTTTTCACCGATCTCCGGTTTTCCTCCCGCCCCTCGGCCTCCGGTGAATTTAGCGCCGATCTGCAATTTCTTGTTAGCCTTGCATTTATTCAGATCCTGCACATCCGTATTGACGGCGATAAATTCCACTCCCTGTAAACCACAGCTAATCATACGGTTTACGGCGTTAGAACCGCCACCACCGGTACCGATGACCTTAATGATCGCCGGACTTGGGTTTGTTAGTTTTTCATCATGCACTTCAATATTCATAAAATTCATACATCCCTCCCAAATCACCCTTTTGATTTTTTATTTATAACTATAGTACGAAGTCTAGACACCAAATGAGTCTAGTACAACCCGTTACCCTAAAAAAACTCATTCTTGAACCAGTCGATGATGCGCCGCACCTTAGTGGGCCGCCCTTTGTCTCGACCATGGAGTTCTCCTCCCCGTTCAGGAGTATTCCTGCGCTCCCGATCATCCCCTTCCAACACGAGTCCCACAGCAGTAGCATAGATAGGACTGCGGTAGTCTTCCACCAAGCCTCCCACGGGAAGGGGGCTCCCTATTCTTACCGGTAACTTAAAGATATGAGCAGCTAATTCTGCAGCCCCCAAGAGCTGGGCTCCCCCGCCGGTCAAGACAATACCTCCGCCCAAAGGTCTTGAAAGGGAAAGTTTATCCAACTTATCCTTGACCATCTTGAAAATCTCCTCCATTCTGGGCCGGATGATCGCCAGGATCTGGGATTTTGGTATGGGCATCGGAGGCCGCCCCCCGACTCCCGGGACAATCACCTCTTCATCCTCTTCAAACAAGCCTTCCCAACAGCATCCCGTATCAATTTTAATCCGCTCTGCCGTTTCAAAAGAGATATTCTTCACCTTAGATATATCACTGGTGATCATCCCTCCTCCGGCAGGAATGGTAACATTTGAATAGGGGGCTCCATCGGCATAGACCAGTACATCCGTGGTCCCTCCCCCAAGGTCAAGCAGGGCCACGCCGATCTCTTTCTCCTCCAGGGTCAGTACGGACCTGCTCGCCGCCAAGGACTGGAGGATGAGATCATTCACAATGAACCCTGCCCGGTTTACGCATTTTATCAAATTCTGAGCACTCGTTACTGAACAGGTAATGATATGTACCTCTGCTTCGAGACGCACCCCAATCATGTCCAGGGGATCCCGGATACCCCGCTGATCGTCTACGATATAACTCTGCGGAATCACCTCAAGGACCTGCCGATCCATGGGAATAACCACTGCTCGGGCCGCTTCCAGGACCCGATTGATATCCTCTTGACCGATCTCCCGAGTCTCCCGGGCTTTTCCGGTAACCGCCACCACCCCTCGAGAATTGATCCCATCGATATGGTTACCCCCGATTCCGGTCCAGCATACCTCAACTTCCCGGCCGCTCATCATTTCTGCTGCCTCAATAGCGGCAGCAACCGACCGGAGGGTAGCCTCAATATTGACCACCACCCCTTTTCGCAGTCCTGTGGACGGACATACCCCCACACCGGTAATTTCGAGAATGCCATGTTCATTACGCTCGCCAATCACGGCGCAGGCCTTAGTCGTCCCTATATCGAGGCCGACCACTAATCCATCATTAGCCAGAAGATGCCCCCTTTATCGTATAGGATGCCGTACCAGTTCTAAAATCGATCTCCTCAATTTTGGCGCCTTTTGAAACACATACATCTACCACTAACAATACATAGCGAAGCATGCTTTCATTTAAATCCGATCCCAATCGAATCCTCACAGGATTGTGAACAGGATAGAGGATAACATCATAACTGTCAAAGGCCTTCCGGGTTAGGGTGATCTCCGAAATAGCCGCCAACAGTTCCGGAGCAGCCTCCTGTATGCGGGCAAGATTGGACAACAACGCCCTGGGCATGAGAGGAAGCTGCATCCCTACGAAGGGCTGTTCCGTGAGCAGCCCGGTTATAATCGGTATGGATAGGGAGGCAGCGGTTTCCTGGGCTTCATACCCGATCTTGAAGACCACCCCCCGATGGTCAAAAAAGACAGGGTATACCTTGCCGTTTACCATCACAAAGGACAAGGCCACTGCTTTACGGCCTTCTAACACTATCCGTACCGAATTGGGGAAACCCTTAATCACCTTGGCAGAGGCTACGGTCGATAGGGCCTTCAAATAGGCTTCCGCTCTCCGGGAATTCACCGATATATAGGAGGATCGTCGGGTGATTCCCGCTTGTTTAAGCACCATGGCTACATCCAATTCCGGCATTCCTGTTACTTCTATTCGGGACAAAGGCAGACACGGATTAACCACCAAGAGTAAGAGCAACTCCCCGCCGATGATGGCCACAATAACGATGATGATCCATTTCAGGGCCTTTTCTATGAGAGAGGTATCTGCCGATTCATCCGCTGCTGTTTCTATATCATCGGATAAGAAGTCAGGGGATAATATATCTTCGGTAAAAATATTATCATCGGACATGGGATACCTCAGGATCACCGGCATACCAGCTTTCCGGTCTGGCAGTGTATTTCATGGTCGAAGGACCAAAGGTCTTTGGTCCTTCCCGGGACCGGGAAATATTGACGATGATCCCTGCCCCAATGAGGGTAGTTATCAGGGACGAACCTCCGGCAGAAAAAAACGGCAAGGGAATCCCCGTAGCAGGGATTGACCCGGAAACCACCGCAATATTTACCAGGGCCTGAAACACGATCATGGTAACCAGCCCAAAGGCCAAAAGCCGGCGATAGACCCCCTCGGCCCGCATAGCCGCCCGGTATCCTCGAACAGCAAAAACCCCAAAGAGCAGCACAAAGAACAAGATCCCTAAAAAACCCATCTCCTCCGCAAAGGAGGAAAAAATAAAATCTGATTGAACTTCAGGGACTCCGGCAAATTTTCGTATCCCATGCCCTATCCCTTTACCCCAGAATCCGCCGGATGCAATGGTGGTAATAGAAGCCCGAACCTGATACCCGGCGCCATGAGGTTCCCAGGTTGGATTAAGATAGCTGATAATCCGCCTAAACCGGTGTTCCTTCGTTAATATCAACAGCAGGGCAAAAGGCAGGAACATGAAGAGCCCGCTGAGGAAGTAACGATATTTCACTCCTGCCATATAAAAAATCAGCACCCCATTCATCGCAATGAATGCGGCAGTGGAAAAGTTGTTTTGCCAAGAAATTAATATAATGAACACCGCGGTAATACAAAAGGGCGGCAAAATACCCTTCGTTAACGAATGAATCTGCTCCTGCTTCTTATCGAAAATGTGGGCCAAATACAGGGGCAACACCAGCTTGACCAGTTCTGACGGCTGAAAGGTCTCGGAACCGATACGGAACCATCGGGAAGCGCCATTTTTCGTTACGCCCACCACCGGCAGCAGGGGAAGGATACAGAGTATAATCGTTCCCAGGACTGCAATCACCGGCAATCGATAGTCCCGTATCCAATCCAGATTAATCCGGGAAGTTACCAAGAACAGCACCAGCCCGGCTCCCAAAAAGAAGATCTGCCGGGATATTAGGTACAACCCGTTTTCAAAGAACCGTTCTGCGTATACATAAGAGGAAGAATAGAGGGTTACCATCCCCATGCCGGTAAGGAGGAAGATACTGGCAACCAAAATATGATCGGTATGGACCCGACGCGCTGTTTTTTCAACCGTAAAGCGATACATAGGTTCTCTTCATTACTCCCTCGTGTGCCCCGGGCTTTTGCTTCATTGGACTTGTTCGATAACCTGGTTGGTTATCTCACAAGTCTTGCAAAATGCTCCGCATTTTGCTGTTTTTATCGGAATTTGTTCAAAAACTGAAGTTTTTGAACAACTCTATTGAATCTTCAACGTTGATACGGCAATGATGGCAAACAGCCCTCCCAAGATCCAAAACCGGATAACCACCTTGGTTTCCGCCCATCCGGATAATTCAAAGTGATGGTGCAGCGGAGCCATCTTAAACACCCGCTTCTTCCGCAGTTTATAAGAAATTACCTGGATGATTACCGAGGCAATTTCCAAAATAAAGACCCCTCCAATAATGAGAATCAGGATTTCCTTCTTAATAATCAAAGAGACAACCGCCGTAACCCCTCCCAAGGGGAGGCTCCCTACATCTCCCATGAAGACATCCGCCGGATGGGCATTGAACCAGAGAAACCCGATACAGGCCCCCACTGCAGCGAGGCAGAAAACCGTCAATTCTCCTCCTCCGGTAATATAGGGGATCCCCAGGTAAGAGGAATAATCCGCCCGCCCTGAAAGATAGGTAAGGATCCCTAAAGTAATAAATACCAGAATAAGGAGTCCCGCTGCAAGCCCATCAAGCCCATCAGAAAAATTCACCGCATTGGATTCCCCCACGATAAGGAGTATCCCAAAAGGTATCCACAAGACCCCCAGATCCACTACAGGATTCTTGAAAAACGGAATATACAGGGCGGTGATCCCCTCTTCCCCTGAAAAATACAGGAAAAGTACCACCCCAATGGCCACCGCAAACTGACCTGCCAGTTTTGCCCAGGCCGGTAAGCCTGCGGAATTATGCCGCCGGACCTTGAGAAAATCGTCCATGAAACCGATGAATCCTAAAGCCACCAATGCCCCGCCGGTAAGCCACACCTTAGCATTTTTAAAATCCTGCCACAAGAGCATCGAACAAATCATGGAAAAGATAATCAGGATCCCCCCCATAGTAGGAGTACCGGTTTTTTTCAAATGACTCTCAGGACCATCTTCCCGAACTGCTTGGCCTATCTTGAGTTTTTGAAGGGCTGCGATTATCCGGGGGCCCAAGATAAAACAGATGAGCAAGGTGGTTAAGGCCGCATAGGCGCCGCGGAATGAGAGGTACTGAAACACATTAAGAGGGGTGAAATATCTAACCAAGGGATAAATGAATTCCAGAAACACCTACACGCCTCCTGCTACCCTTTCATCGACCTTTACCGCATAAGCGCCCGTCACCACAGGGGTGAGTCTTTCCAATCCACAGGCCCGGGAACCCTTTAACAGGACCAGATCACCAGGCTGGATCTGGTCCGCCAGTACCTGGGATAAAGAAGTGAGACTATCGGTATAATAGAAACCTACCCTACCCGCTTCTCCTTGCCCGTTCCTCCTAAGGGCCTGTTCCAAGGCCGCTACAGCCCCTCGGGTTTCGGATCCCACAAAACAGATCCAATCCGCCTTGGATGCTGCTAAGACCCGGCCAATTTCTGCATGAGCCTCCAGGGAAGCGCTTCCCAGTTCCAGCATAGAGCCGATTACATAAATCCGCCGTCCTTGCCAGTCAAGGTTATCGCAGAACCCAATAGCTTCCTGCATGGATTCAGGGCTGGCATTATAACAATCCCGAATCACCGTAACCGGCCCACGGAGAATCTCACTCCGGCCAAAGAGAGCCTGTACCGATTCCAGTCCTCCTCGTATTGCCTGGGAACTGACCGGGACTTCCTGGGCTATGGCAAGGGCTGCTAAGAGGTTCCGGATGTTATGCTTGCCTGAAAGCGGACAGTGAACCGGCATATCTTCCCACCGGAGGTCAATGCCCTCAAGACCTCGATCATGGAGATCCGCTAATTCCCTGAATACCTGAGGGCCATAGAAACACACCGTTCCCTTGATACCTGCAGCAAGAAAATCCCTATGAGGATCATCCTCCGGGATTAAGGCCCGTTCATTACCAGAAAACGCAGAAAAGATCCTCTTTTTTTCTTGAGCAATAGCCTGTTTACTACCGAGTATGCCGATATGAGCGGATCCAATATTGGTAATCAGGGCGATATGAGGTTTAAGGACCTGGGCCAGTTCCCCTATCTCCCCTGGCCGGTTCATACCCATTTCAAAGATCCCCACCTGGTGATGGGGACGAACCTTAAAAACCGACAGGGGAAGTCCGGTCTCTGAATTCAGATTGCCTTGGTTCATCACCACCGACCGTTCCCGACCGATTATCGCCGCAGCAATCTCCTTGGTGGTGGTCTTTCCCGATGAACCGGTAATGCCGATTCGGAGCAACCGAGGGAACTGGGCCAGGTAGTACGCTGCGGCTTGCTGCAGGCCTCCCAGGGTATCTTCTACCACCAAGAGCACACCCTGGGCTTCCTGGGCGCGCTGCACGATCTCTAAGGCAGGATCTTCAATGCGAGATCGGGCCACCATAGCCGCCTTGGCCCCTGCGGCAAACGCCGCCCCTACATACCGATGTCCATCCTGGACCGTACCTACCAGGGCGACAAAAAGGGCCCCCGGTACCACCTGCCGAGAATCAATACATACCGATGAACAAGCTGCTCCATGGATCGGATCTAGGGTTTCTTGAAAGGAGATGAGTTGTGCCCCCAGGGCCTTGGATACATCAGCCCAAGGGATCCCCATCCCCGGGTCCTTTGAGACCCGGTCTTCCCGCTTTTGTCCTGTCTCCCTCTGAGGATTATCCATCAAGGCTCTTGCTCCCTTCAATTCGAATCTGCAATACATGTTCCGGATGTATTTTTGATAAACCTAATTCATTCTTAGCGATCTTTTCTATTCTCCCTGGGGATGAAAGTACGGCAATTCCTGCAATAAGACTCTTATTGTTTTCTATCCATTCTACTTGATCCACTTCCAGTTGTCCCACTTGCCGTTCTAAAGCCGCATACCGGGAGGATTGCCATGCCGTAATACCTAACAGCAGCGGGATGGTAAGAACCATAAAATATAAAAGTACCAGCTGCCCTTTCACTGCATCTCCTTATACGGAAGGCCTACATCCTCATCCATCTACTACTTTTTCCGCTATCCGAAGCCGAGCGCTTCGAGAGGACGGGTTATTGCGTAGTTCCAGCGCTCCCGGGGTAATACCCTTTCGATACGGCACATTAACACGTTTACCGCTCCTTTTATATTCATATATCGGTTGATTCTGAGAACTAGTATAATCCGTGCCCTTTTCCCGAAAGAAATGCTTCACGATCCGATCTTCCAAGGAATGAAAGGTGATGACCCCCATCCGGCCTCCGGGTTTAAGCATCTCTAAAGCCCTTTTAAGAAGTTCTTGCAGATGGGTAAGCTCTCCATTGACCGCGATACGCAGCGCCTGAAAGGTCCTGGTGGCAGGATGAATACTTCCCCGGTACCGCAATGGCAGTGCCCGAGCTATAATGTCCGCCAGGGCCCCAGACCGGCTTATCCTTCCCCTGGACTTAGCCTCGGTAATACTGCGGGCGATCCGTCTTGCATACCGTTCTTCTCCATAGGTATACAGCAAATCTGCTAACGCTTTTTCGGAGAGACCCGCTATGAGTTCTGCTGCATCCGGGCCCTGGGTCCTGTCGATCCGCATATCCAGAACTTCGTCCCGCAGGAAACTAAACCCCCGGGATCCTTTCTCGTAATGATACCGACTGACCCCCAAATCAATGAGTATGGTATCCGGCTTTTCATTTGAGGAATCGGCAAAGAAATCATGAGACCATCCGGTATACCAATGGACCCGTTCCCCAAATACCTTAAGCCGCTTCTTAGCTACCTCCTGTATTTCCTGATCTGCATCAATACCAATAAGCCGTAAATCGGGAAATCGGGATAAAAACGCATAACTATGCCCTCCTTCCCCCACGGTCGCATCGATCATCAACTCCCCCGGCTGCCGAGGAGCAAGCAATTGCAAGGTCTCTTCCAACAAAACCGGAGTATGAACGATTTCCATAGACGCTATTCCTGTTTAAACTCGGTCGTTCATGTATACGTTATACCCGGTAAACCCTTGAACACTCCAAAAAATCACTTGTACGGTAATAAAGTATAGATACATGTCTATAAAATACCATGCTTGATAGATAGTTTCAATTCCTTTGACCGGCATCCACATGTTTTCCATAGGTCCTCCTTGCAGACGGACTGGCAGGCGTACCGTTTTTTTACGGCCACAGTATCTTTACCTGTTTTCTCTGTATTACGTAAGATGTACATGTAACGCATGAAGCACTTTAGGCTTGCGGGAGGCTCCTCCACCCCACCAAAGTGCTTCATGCGTCACGACTCGTCGAGCTCAGATTAACTGAGGCTTTTTCAAAACCTAGGTTCATTTTGAAAAACCAGAGAATGATTTTTCCTTTACCCCTCAGGTTGGGCTTTCAAAATACAACCTTTTGAAAAAGCCTCAATTATTACCTACGTATTATGCTTAATCTATATATTCATTCAGCCCAGGGACTCCGTCAAGGCCCTTATTAAAAAAATGGATATTGGACTTGTTCGAGAACCCGGTTGGTTCTCGAACAGGTCTCCAAAAAACGTGGATTTCTTAATAAAATCCACGTTTTTTATCGTTTTTTAAGCGGAACTTGTTCGGAAACTGAGGTTTCCGAACAACTCTATTATCGAGTATCTCAAGGGATTTCCTTGTATTCCCCCTGTAGACTGGGGTATGCTTTTTCCTATGCATCCCTATGAAAATGAGTGGATTCCCCTTAAGGGATATGATAATCCTATCGGGACAGTACGAGAAAGCAGCCTCCATCGGGATCTCAAAATCCACTATACGGGGAAAGGAGGTATAATCGAGGTGAGCACCGGGTATAAGGGAAAGTACGTCTGTGATGGGATAACCAAAACCGGGGAGATCATCGAGGTACAAATCGGGAGCTTCGGGCCCCTCAAGGATAAGGTTACCCATATTGCCCCCATGAACCCGATCCGGATCATCCATCCGATTATCATGCAAAAATACATCGAAGTCTATGATGCTGAAAACACCTGGTGCTATAGCCGGAAAAGCCCGCGGAAAGGCACTATCTGGGACCTCTTCACGTCCCTGGTTTACGCTCCGGAAATACCCCTCATACCTAGATTAACCATAGAACTTGCTATGGTGGTGATAAAACAACAGCGGCGACAAGACGGATGGGGTTCTTGGCGTCGTAAAGGGATCAGCATCATTGATACCCAGCTTATTGCCGTTCAGGATTCGCGTATTCTTTCAGGGAAGGATGATTATACTATTTTTCTCCCCTTCCTGGCACTTGAACCCTTCACGTCTCGAGATTTAGGAAACATTGCTAGGATCACCCCTTCCTTGGCTCGCAAAACCCTCTATGTCCTTACCAGGTTAGGAATCGTGAAAAGATTGGCTAAAAAAGGCAATGCCCTGCTGTATACCCGGATCAGACCCAAACCTTAGCACTACAGCAAGGACTTATAGAGAAAGAAGACACTTCTATAAAGCAGATTGTGGAGTATTCTTTAGCTGATTGTAATGCATTAAAAAGACTTTAAAACAACTGGTATTTTTTATTTGTATACTTCTCAGGGGGGAGGATGGGGTTGTTTTACCGCATAAAAAAGGGATAGGGATAGGGTGAATACTTTCACTCCTTTCCCTATCCCTCCTCATTCAAAGAACCAATACCAACTCTTTCAACTTCCCGGTTCTACCAGGCGTCGGCCATATCATCCGGGTCTCGGTTGTTCTCAGGGAATAGGTCCGTAACGGCCCGGAGATCATCCAAATAAAAATAGTACGTCCCCACTGCTTCCGCAGGATCGCAATCGACCCTGAACCCGGTAACCTTAATACCCAGATAGTTATTATAATGATAATTCCGCTGAACAATACCGCCTTTTCCATCATACGCTTGGGGAGGAATCGCCACGGTCAGTTTTTTCCATCCCTGGAAATTCAATTTCCCCATAGAGAGCTCAAAAGGACGACCCAGAGAATCCTGGATAAGGATCTTTAATTCATGATTAAAGTTCCGTCCCACTGCCCATACGGAAATAGTCTTGGTTATCCCCTCAATGGGAATAGGCCGTAAGGGGGTCAAGGTAAAACTGACATGTCCTCGATGGAGGAAATCAACCCGGGTACCCAATACATGTTGATCGGGAATATCCATTCCCTCTTCTTCCGGTAAAGGCTCTTTCCCTGCCGGAGCTCCTTCAAAAAGCCGAGAACTGATAAATCCGTTATCCACAGAAATGGTAGGCCGCCAATACCCATCATGTTCGAATTTATCAACCGAAACCTCTTTCAGGTTCTGTTGAGCCGCATCAATCCCGATCCGACTCGGATCCGTGGAACCAACCGCCTCGTCCTGAGTCTGAGCAAACAACGCCCCACTCAACAAAAAACACAAGGCTATACCGCTTAATCGCTTCATTAAAGACCTCCCTCACTATTCCACAATTCCTGCACCCGAGCAGGATTTGCCAGCTCATCACCGTCATAAGGTGCCTCAAAGGTATCGGTAAGCACCTTGAGCTGATCAAAATAAATATAGAAATTATCTACTTGTTCAGTAGGCGCCGTCCATATCCGGAATTTAACAAAGGTTAAGGAAGCAAGCCGTGGGAGTACCCGTTTAGCCTGGGGGAAATTCTTGGGTATGGCAACTTGCAAATTTTTCCACCCCTGATAGGCAATAGATCCCAAATCAACCGTATGAATTACCCCCTGATAATCTCGCAGATAGGCTTCTATGTGGTAATTAAGATTGGATCCCCATACCCACATATCCAGATATCGAACCCGGCCAGGAATAGGAATTTCAACGGGTCCTCCATCTTCCTCACCTGCGTTTACCGGATACACATCAATCCAGTTATATCCCCGGCGATCAAAACGACCCCAAATACCAAGACTCTTAAGATCTGCCCCATCCGGATTAGACCCAAAAAGTGCTGCAGGCCATGTAGCAACATACGTTACCTTAGGGAATGAGTCTTCATCGGTCTTGGTGGCGAATTTACTAGCCTCAAGCTTCCAGTCATACAGAGACTCATCATTTTGATCAAACGTCTCCAAAATCCTGGACTCAAGAGCCACCGCCTGCTCATCACCAAAAGCTGATAATACTGCTATACATGCCAAAAAAATTAAGCAAATAGCCCTGAAACTACCATGTTTCATCCTATACTCCTTTTCAATGTAGGGAACTTTAAGATCAAATAATAGTATACTTACTTATGAGACCTTTGTCAAACCTCTCCAAGTATATATCATATTAATCCTCTTATGCAATAGTTTTTAAATTAAAGTATACTCCTTAAAAGCACTTTTTTCAAACGGCCTAAAACCTCTTTATCCGCTATTCGCTTCCCTGGAAACATCCAGTCCGAAGGAACATCGGCTCCTTGCCTCCCCGGTATCATGGCTATCGTCTTCCCCGCCACTGCCCAGGGAGAATCATCAACCACTAGTTTTACTGCCCTTGAGGTTAAATCCGGATCAATCCAGGAAAAGAGAATAACCGGTATCTCCAGATTCCGTTCAAGAAAGAAGGTCCCTTGCCCTTGCATAACTACGCAAGAAATATTTTGTATAGTATCGGCATAATCTTGTTTTATATTGAGATATTTTGGCTCTTTGGTAAATCCCTGTTCCCGAAGCCCCATACTAAAGGCTTCCCGGTATTCAGCGGAAATGCCTTCATGCTGAAAAAACAGGATCTCCCCCTGAGTAAGGGGATCTCCATCCTTTGAACCCTCATGTTGGGCAATAATGCCGGCACAGAGCCCTGCCCGGTACAGATCCAACCTGGTATCGGTCCCCACGAAGATCCCTCCAGGGACCTGGGGATCCCGGTTCCGGGCTCCCAAGATAAAGACCGGTACCTGGGGAAATTGAGCTATATACCGTTCAGCCCCTTCATAATACCGGTAGGGGAACAATACTCCATAGGGGGCGCTATGGGCTTCCTCTACCGCAAACACCACCATATCCGGACCGGCGTTTTCTCCGATAAGCACCGGCTTAATCTGCCGCATCATCCTGAGGGTGGTTTCGAGGCGTTTTATCCCGGCCCTTCGAAGACCATACAGGGCATTAAAGGGGGCATCCGTAACGAACAACACCGGCGCCCGGAACCAAAAGACACCGGTCAGGAGGCCCGCCAGCAAGAGCCCCACACCCAAAACAAGGTATCGTTTTCTGAATCTTGGACTACCCATACTTAAACCATACTAGGCGCAGGGAAGTCTGTAAAGGAGGTGCATTGCCGCATACTGCTTTTCTAGCCGAAAAGGAGGAAACCCTCCGCTTGACCACAAAACCACCCATCATGCTCTAAACTTGACCCATATTTGTATTTATTGCCTTCTAGGACAGACTTTTCCCCAAGGAGTTTGCTCTTGGGGACAAACAGGGGAACCGCTACAGAACACGGGCGAATTGGCGCTCCTTATCCGGGTGTCGGCACAAGGGGAAGCGGAAAGGGGAGCAGAAAAGCGGTTTGGGCCTCCGCTTCCCCATAAGGGGGTCTGACCCTTACGGCCAGTCTGACCCTCATGTCCCTATCCTCCCCTCCAAGCTCCGCTTCAGGCGGTTCCCCTTCGAGTATCCACGACCCATAGCGGTCTCCCCAGATATGCCCTTCCCGCCCTTGGGCACGGTTGTACCGCTGGGCAAACACCTGTTTCAGCCATTTCATGATAACCGGAAGTTCCATGCCCTTCGCAGGCTTGATATAAAACGTAAGCCTGTCGTCCCCAAGACGCAAGCCCCGAATCTCGAAAACAAACCGCCCTTTCGTCTCATGGAAGACCGTGGCCAACATCTCCAAAGCCCGAGGGTTACGGAACAGGGGTTCCCGGTTGTTGATAGGGGTGTGGATTTCGTACCATACTCCTTGTTTGAGCAAACGTAATGGTCTCATAGAGTATAGTAGGGATGGACCAGGGATTTTGCTTTACGAGGGTTGCCGGGAAACGAGCAATCTCCGAACCAATGCTTCTCCCAATACCCCTTACCATTTTTGTGGGTCAAGTTTAGACCCCGAGGGGATTCCTTGGGGAGGCGGGAAAATCTCATTCCTGCCTTGCTAGAAACCCTCGGACTTCCAGCCCTCTAAAAAAGAAACCGACCCAGATGATACGCGGAACGCGCTAGCTTATAACCCCGCTCACCGGTGGCGTGCCGGAAACATAGGGCCTTATACGGGGTCGTGTGGATGTTATACCGCCGATATGGAACCTTACAGTGCCGTGAACAGCGGGGCATTGAAGATTTCTCCTTGAATTTTTTGCGTATGGGGGAGAACAAATCCCCCGCACCCCCAGGTTTTTACGCCCAAAGGCCGGGGAATTACTCCATAGCGATTAAATGGTTTCACCGGTGCTTGACAAAAGTAAAAAAATACATAAACTTAAAATCTGGAGAAATAGTATATGAACAAAGCTGTTTATTTTTTTTGTATGGACGAAACTATTGACCCGGTTGCCTCAAAAGTATTTAATGTTATTGAAAGCAATAATAGAGTATCGGAGGCCCATATAAAAATAGATGGTTTTCCCGTATTAGAATTGAATAACAGTAACTGTTTTCAATTTGTTCGGCTGCATGATGTTTTAAGTCATAATTATATAAAATATTTACCCTTGCTCAATAAATATTTTAATGACTTCCATGTTTCCGGTATTGTCAATTGGCATGAAGGGATAAACGCACCGGATAGAATATTAACGGTACATTCAACCGGGGATATTCCATCTGGTTATTTTAGCAAATCAAATCCACGTTATTTCAAAAATTTAATCTGTACCCTCGAACAAAATCGCATTAAATATGGACTGGACAGTTTCAGAGTTATGACTGAGGCGACACATTGGTCTGGAATACCATATAAACAATCACCGGAATTGATAACAAAATATAATGTACCCATATATGATATTGAAATTGGCAGTACAATAGAAAGCTGGAATAATGAAAGGGCAATAAAAATATTATCTGAAACATTATTTGAAGTATTCAAAGAAAATATGCAATTAAAGAATTTATTGTGTGTTGGAGGAATACACTTTGAAGAATCATATTCAAATAGTATACTGGAAAAAGAAAATGGGATTTCAATTGGGCATATTTTGGCAAATCAATGGATCGTAGAAAATTATGCCGGTGAAAATGGATCGGAAAAGTTAAATAAATGCATAGAAAGTATTGTTGGCGGTATAAATGGAATTATATATCATGATAATTTAAAGGGAGAATATAAACAGCGTAACCGTTCACGGATCAGACCGCGAGATTTATGGAATTAGGAGGTATATCCAGACCAAAATAAGCGGACAGACATTCTTTGAGATACTTCATTACGGATATTTTCTGTATG
>JAIRLU010000157.1 GCA_031259215.1 Treponema sp.
AGAGACGTTTGTATTATACGTTTTATTTACAATAATGTCAAGTATATTTTTTACCAAGTTAGGGGCATTGTGCATAACTGGATAATTCGTGAAAATGCGCGTTCATTCGTTGATCTTTAGTATTCCATCGAACTTCTGTTAAGTACTCTTCCTCACACCTCGTTCTCGGTTTGCCCCTACTGTTTCAGGGGATTCCTGACCGCGTTTATCCGAGCTGCTTGCTCATTAGTCTAGGATTCATTCAGCTTAGAGCGTATCCACGAAAGCCGGGGGCAGGAAGGACTGGTGGCCTAGAATGGAGTTGTTCAAAAACTTCAGTTTTTGAACAAATTCCCATAAAAAACAGCAAAATGCGGAGCATTTTGCAAGACTTGTTCGATAACCAACTGGGTTATCGAACAAGTCCAATGAACTCTGGGGGATTTGGCTTGGAATGGCAGAGCATAGACGGTTGCATGGTGCAAACCCTGCTGGCACGGGAAGCGATGGGGAGAAACACCGCAGACCGAGGAGAAAGGGGCGAAATCCAGTGTTGCGGTCGAATCAGCCGGATTATCTGTGGGTATGGCGGTGAGTGGAGCCAACAGGGAATTATCAGGCAGTGGTGGAGTGTGCCTGTGCGGTTAGGGTTTGGAGAAATCTAATCCTGCACACTATCCATCCGAACCTTATTCCCAGATACATTTTTAGCCCTAGAGTCTGGGATTCCCTTTACCCAAAGCACAGATTAGTTTTTCCACCATGCTTTCCATGCTTGCGGTATCTGCCACCAAGGTCTCCATACCATATCTTGCCGCGGCTGCCGCAGTTTGCCTGCCGATGCACAGGGCCTTGATCCTTCCCATCATATCCACACCCGCGATTGCCCTGAAGCCTTCCACCGTGGAAGTACTGGTAAAGGCAAGCCAGTCCAGTCCCTCCAAGAGCAGTTCCCGATACGAGGGGTCCAGGTATCCTGCAGTAGGCAAGGTGTCATAGATCGGAATATCCAAGAGGTCAATCCCTGCCGCTTGGAGGGGTCTGAGCACTTCATCGGTTCCGATCCTGGACCGGGGTATGATGACCCGTTCACCGGATTGCACTGCCTGAGCAAGGGCTGTTCCCAAGGAAGAGCCGTTGAAATGGTCTGGGACCAGATTCGCCAGGATCCCCCGATCTGCCAGGGCCCCAGTAGTGGCCCCGCCAATAGCGGCAAACCGAATCCCCCCAAGGCTGCGAATATCCTGATGGTAGGCCTTGAGCTTTGCAAAGAACACCGCCACTCCCTCAGGACTGGTAAAGGCCAGCCAGTCCCGGCTGCTCAAGGTAGACAACGCCTGTTCTAAGCGGGGAGTCTCCTGGATGGGGACGGTCTGTATCGCCGGTAGGGGAACCACCTCCGCTCCTGCAGCCATGAGGAGCTCTGAGAGGCGCGATTCCTTCCGAATGGGTCTGCTTACCCCGATCCGGAGTCCCGCTAAGGGCTTTGCTTCGATCCAAGAAAACCAAGAGGCTAAGCTACAGACTGCTCCAATCACGATGATCGCCGGAGCCTTGATACCGGCCTTGTACGCTTCAACACTCAAACGGGATACACTGGAGAGAACCTTTCGCTGTTTCGCCGTAGTCCCTTGTTCGAGGATTGCCCCAGGGGTGTCCGGATCCAGCCCGGCATGGATCAAGCCCTTACAGATCCCTTCCAATGCGGTAACTCCCATAAGAAAGATGAAGGTCCCCCCGGCCTGCACTAACGCTTGGTAGGGTATAGTCCGGGGTTCCTTGCCGTCCTTGTTATGGCCGGTGATGATATGGACCGCAGCGTTATAATCCCGGTGGGTTACCGGTATGCCGAAATAAGCGGGAACCCCGAGGGCTGAAGATACTCCCGGCACTACTTCAAAGGGGATACCCGCTTCCTTGAGCCCTTCCAGTTCTTCTCCTCCCCGGCCGAAAAGGAAAGGGTCCCCTCCCTTGAGTCTCACCACCTGCTTACCCTGGGCTGCGTTTTTCGCGATGAGCCGGTTTATTTCCTCTTGAGGAATGGGGTGCTTCCCCGGCTTTTTTCCTACATATATCCGTTCTGCCTGTGCCGGAATCCGGGCAAGAATACCCTTCCCTACCAAGCGATCAAAGAGCACTACCTCCCCATTCTGTAACACCCTTTCAGCCTTCACGGTCAGCAGTCCCGGATCACCGGGTCCGGCCCCTAAAAGCCATACCTTCCCGGGCCTCCCGATTCGTGCATGGTGTTGGGCGAGAAGCCGTAAAGCCAAGCGCTCTCCCAGGTGCTTCCCTTCAGTCTTAGCCCCGGTAATACGGTCCCGTATTATTTTTTCTCCTGCTCCTTGGACCGGTTCATCCGGGCAATAGAGGCCGGTGAGGTGCAGGGTTTCTCCTTCAAGCACCGCATAGGCTGCTATGGGCGCGCTGCACCCCCCGTTCAAGGTTCTGACAAAGGACCGTTCAGCCTCTGCACAGATCCGGCTTGCAGGATCCGAAATTGCTTGTACCAGTTCCTGTATCAGCCTGTAGGCCGGGTCATGAGGTGCATCCCGGATAACCACTGCCAGGGTCCCTTGCCCTGCAGCAGGCAAGATTTCGGAGACGGTAAAAATCCGGTGGATCCTATTTTCAAGGCCCAGCCGTTTAAGCCCGGCCACTGCCAGTACCAAAGCCCCGTATTTCCCCTGATCCAGCTTTTCCAGCCGGGTAAGCACGTTACCCCGGATCGGCGCAATCGGCCAATCAGGGTATACCTGAGCCACCTGAAGATGCCGCCGTTGACTGGAACAGCCGATAGGTTTTCCTTTATCCGGTTCCACCCTACCCTGGGGGAGAACCAAGGCGTCCCGAGGATCTTCCCGAATACTATAGGCGCCAATCCGCAGATGCTCCTCCAAGTCCATAGGGAGATCCTTCAAACTGTGAACCGCTGCATCAATCTGGCCGTCGAGCAAGGCCCGGTCCAATTCCTTGACAAAGAGCCCTTTCCCCCCTTCTTGGCCCAAGGGTTTATCTAAGAGGAGGTCGCCGCGGGTCTTCATGGAACGTACTACCCATGCATACTGAGGATACCGTGCACTGATCTTCTGGATGAAGAGTTCAGCCTGAATAAGGGCAAGCCGACTGTCTCGGCTCCCGACATGCAGTTTCCTCATACCAGCTCACGGGTTCCTTCTGATTGGCGGTTATGCGCATCGGTTTTACCGTTAATTGAGGATTGCAGCGCAATGGTCTCCAAAGCATGAAAGCAAGGCTCCCACATACGCCAATCCAGGGTATCCCGCAGACCAAACAGGAGTTTCCCCAAGACCATTTGAGATGCATGGGAAAGGGCATTCCGCAATCGGTCCTGGGATTCAGCATCCAGCCCTAGACCAACCAGGTGAGGGTTAACGCGCAGCACCATATCCGCAGATGCCGCCTGCTGGATCCCGGTAATACGGCCTACATAATTCCGAAAAGCATACCAAGCCGTGAATTCAGTCATGGTTTCGTGCAGTATGGCTTGTATTGCCGCTTCATCGGATTGATCGGTATTTTTAAAAATCCCTTCTTCGAGTTGATCCATGTCTATAAGGGTCAGCCCTTCCAGGTTGCGTAATGCCGGCTCCATATCCCGGGGCATCGCCAGATCGATGAACAAACGCTTCCGGTTATCCCATAAGGGGGCAAGCTGCTCAAAGGTAAGGGTATAATGGGGGCTCGTGGTGGCGCTTATGAAAACGGTATAATCCAATAAGGAGGTATACCGCTGGTCGTAATCTATGACATTACAGCCTTGAGGTACCAAGGCTTCCCCTTGCCGGTGCTGCCTGAGGGTTACCGTAACCTGACAACCGGCATTGACCAACTGTTCCGCGGTCTGTCGGCCAATTACCCCGTTTCCAATCACCAAACAGCTAAGGCCATATAAAGCAAGGTGCTGTTCATCACCATAGGCTTGTACCCGCTCCACTGCCACCGAAGCAACGGAGACATTCGCCCGGTTTATGTGCGTCTCGGTTTTTATACGCTTCGCACAACCAATGGCCATCTGAAATACCCGTTCAAGCACCGGATCCGTGCTTTTTGCCTTCTGTGCCGACTCTAAGGCCCCCTTGACCTGAGCGAGGATTTGATGTTCTCCCATAATCGGCGATTTTAAGCCGCTGGTCAACAGGAACAGGTGTTCCACCGCATCCATACCATGCCGGCATACCAATAGGCCTGGGGGCATCTCGCCGGAATCATCGGTAGGAGTAGGGGCTTTCAAGGTCCAGAGGATTCGTTCCGGCCCGGGATCTTCCTTGGTTCTCCCGCTGAGATACAGCTCGGTTCGGTTACAGGTTGCAATAATGACGCAGCCCAGATGGGGATAGGCCTCGGCGATCCATTCCAGCGCAGCCTCCAGAGCATAGGAGGTAAAGGTAAACCCCTCTCGTTGGTGCATATTCGCCCGCGTATGGTCAATACCTGCCATCTGTATATACATCTTGCACGCCTCCTGAGCATTATCCTTTCCCCTATGGGACATCCATTACTGTTTTCAGGGCCGGGCAAGACCGTCTAGAGTACCTTTGATGGTTCCCGGTTCCTGAGCAACTGCTTTCTTCTGTCCCGTTGGCTCTGTATTTTAGTATTTTTGATGCTCGTTTCTTTGAGTTCATTTTTCGGTAAGGCACCGAAGCTGAGTATACACCGGTTGGTTATACTCCGGTATGCCTTACTATAGAGAATAATATTCATCAAATCCTCTCCTCCACAGCAACATACCGGAAGGATCCCGCAAGATAAGGCGAAATTTCCAAGCCATAGACGGAGTTAATACAAAAAACAGGGGCAACAATAGGATACATAGCGTCCTCCTCGGGACCAGTCCTGTAAGAGCCGCAGCGCTTATAGGACTCCTGACCCCCGGATTATCTCAACGGGATAATGAAGGAAGGGACACTGCAAAGGCAGTGGGATACCCGCTCCGTTCTTCCGCAGGTGTCAGGTAACTGCGTAAAGACCGTCTCCCGGCTTCCGGATCCAATTACTCACGACGCCTTCTTATCCGATGCTGCCATAAGGCACAGGCCTTGGCAAACCTCGAATAATGGCTTTTTCACAGGCGGCTTAACAGGAAGCCCCGGATTGTCGTTTTCATCCCCGGTTACGGTGGCGGGACCGCCGCGGATTTTCACCGCATTCCGATATCCCCACGCATGAAATGCTTATATAACATATACCAAGCCTTTTTCAGAACGCAACTCGTCTTACAAAAGCCTTTACCAGTGAATATAGCATAGGGAGGTTTAGTATGTCAATCTCGTAGGTTGTCAAGGCAGGGCATAGGCGTTTACTTGTTTAATTCTTTATAATAAATTTATTCAAAAACTGAAGTTTTTAAACAAATTCCGATAAAAAACAGCAAAATGCGGAGCATTTTGCAAGACTTGTTCGAGAACCAACCGGGTTCTCGAACAAGTCCATTATATAAAGAGCTATATTTTTAAACGCCGATGCCCTGGTCTGAGGCGTAGGATCAGCCTTGAACCAAAAGGGCCTCTATAAAGGGAAGGCTCAAACCGGAGAATTGCTCCAGGCGGATGCCGCGCTGGACGAACGGCGTTATCACGCTCGAAACGGCCGGGCCATTGCGAGGAGGGAGCTTTTTTGAGGGCTTCCCGAATCTGCTATACAGTATCTCCTCCAAAACCCGCGGGTCTTCGTGATAAGGGGCAAATTTTGCGTATAGCATAATTTTTAGTATTGCCGCAATGCCTGCTATTTAGTATTTTATAAAAAAGCCTTAGCACGATATGAGGCGATACTTTATTTCATAACATACCGATTTATTCGCCGGCAGGAGAGAAGCATGGTGAGCGTAGTCCTGTTTATGGGTAATGAGAGGGTGAAGACTGTCTTCTCATCGAATTAATCGGTAAATAAAAGAGGAGAAAAGAAAAATGGCGAAACAGTTGTTGTTCAACGAAGATGCCCGCCGTAGATTGCTCGCGGGGGTTGAGCAAATTTCCAAGGCCGTCAAGGTTACCCTCGGGCCCAAGGGGCGGAATGTGCTCTTAGACAAGAAATTCGGAGCCCCTACGGTTACTAAAGATGGCGTTTCTGTGGCAAAAGAAGTAGAACTGGAAGATCCCTATGAAAACATGGGAGCGCAACTTCTCAAAGAAGTGGCCACCAAAACCAATGATGTAGCAGGAGATGGTACTACCACTGCTACGGTGTTGGCCTATTCCCTGGTTAAAGAGGGGCTTAAATCTGTGGCTGCCGGGATGACCCCCATTGAATTGAAACGAGGTATTGACAAGGCCGTAGAGATTGCAGTTGAAGAAATCAAAAAAAATGCCAAAGAAATCAAGGACAAAGAAGAAATTTCCCACGTTGCTTCAGTTTCAGCCAATAATGACAATGAAATCGGTAAGACCATCGCAGACGCCATGGAAAAAGTCGGCAAAGACGGGGTTATCACCGTGGAAGAGTCCAAAACTATGGATACCACCATCGAATTTGTGGAAGGTATGCAGTTTGACCGAGGCTATATTTCCGCGTATTTCGTAACCGACCGGGATACCATGTCCAGCGTATACGAAGATGTGTATATCCTCATCCATGACAAGAAGATTTCTTCCATGAAGGATATGCTTCCCCTCCTTGAGAAGGTTGCTCAGAGCGGCAAACCCCTGCTCATCATTGCCGAAGATGTGGATGGTGAAGCCCTTTCTACCTTGGTGCTGAACAGCCTGCGGGGTACCCTCAGGACCTGTGCGGTTAAGGCTCCTGGCTTTGGAGATCGCCGTAAGGCCATGCTGGAAGACATTGCCATCCTCACCGGCGGAGAAGTCATCACCGAAGAACTGGGGATCAAACTGGAAAATACCGAAATCTCCCAGCTTGGTAAGGCCAAGACCGTCAAGATTGACAAGGACAATACCACCATCATCAACGGTGCGGGAAAACCCAAGGAAATTCAGGACCGGATCGCCCAGATCAAGGCTCAGATCGAAGATACCACGTCCGACTACGACCGGGAGAAGCTGCAAGAGCGGCTTGCGAAGCTCGCCGGAGGCGTGGCGGTAATCAACGTGGGAGCGGCCACTGAAGTAGAGCTGAAAGAGAAGAAACACCGGGTCGAAGACGCGCTGTCCGCTACCCGTGCGGCTATTGAAGAAGGCATCGTCAGCGGCGGTGAGATTGCCCTGATTGAAGCGGCTATTGCCTTGGACAAAGCAGATACCACCGGGCTCACCGACGATGAAAAGGTGGGCTTCAAGATCGTGAAACGGGCCTTGGAAGAACCCATCCGGCAGATCGCAGAAAATGCGGGCCTTGACGGTGCGGTCATCGCAGACAAAGCCAAGATCGAAAAGAAGGGGATCGGCTTTGATGCGACTAAGATGGAATGGGTGGATATGGTGAAAGCCGGTATCATCGATCCCGCGAAGGTAACCCGTTCTGCCCTCCAGAACGCGGCTTCCATCGCGAGCCTCTTACTCACCACCGAATGTGCCATCACCGACATCCCTGAAAAGAAGGAAGCTGCTCCTATGCCCGGCGGCGGCGGAATGGGCGGTATGGGAGGAATGGACTACTAAACCTTTAAACCGCTACCCCCAGGAAACCACTGGGGGATACGTGGAGGGGTTCTGGTTTATACCCTTCCACGCTATCCCCAAGCCAAAGCCTTAGCGCTTAGCCACAACTTTTTCCTTTTCTTTGATTATCTTAGCATCCAGTTTATCAATGAGTTTATCAATGGCCGGGTTGAGATCAAAATCGGTTTCTTTGAGATGAACCGATACGCCCCAGCGAAAATTGACCCGTGCCTCCACCGCGAAGTCCTTATCCTTAGTAAGGGTAAACAGGAGATCAATGATCATATTTTCTGCATTATGTATGCGGCCCAGTTTACGATTCAGGTACTCCCGGGCATCATCCTTCAAGGTGAAATGAACGGCCTTGATGTCAATATTCATAATAACTCCTATAAATTAAAAAAATATAGAGATTGTTTCAAAATGTCAGATTTTGAAACAGACTCTATTACTCAAGAAAACAATAAATCCCCTAGATACCGTTCACCGGGTATAGGATGACCCCAGATCTAGTTCGTTCCGATACTTAGCAACGGTTCGTCTGGCTAGGGAAATTCCCCGTTTAGCCAGGAGTCCGGCTATTTCTTGATCTGAAAAATGCCGATCCTCCCCAGATATGAGTTCTTTGATTATTGCTTTGACTCCCTCCTTGGAAAAGCGGGAACCCCCAGAACCTGCCCCGCTTATGGAATTGGTAAAAAAGTGACGGAGTTCAAAAATACCCCACTCGGTCTGCATGTATTTACCATTGGCCGTCCGGGAAACCGTGGTCTCATGAACCCCTAATTCTCCCGCTATATCCCGCAAGGTAAGGGGAGCTAGGTACTTAGGGCCGTTCACGAAAAATGAACGCTGGAATTCTACGATGGCCCGAGAAACCCGCAGGAGCGTATGATTCCGCCGATTGATGGATTGGATAAACCAGCGGGCCTCTTTGATGTTTTCCTTGGCAAAATCTCGGGCAGGCTTATCTCCCCCTTTTTTGTCGGAGAGTTGCATAAAAAAGGGGTTGATTCCCAACACGGGGATTTCCTCATGATTGAGGAGAATCACAAATTCTCCTTCTTTTTTGAAAACCTGCACATCAGGAACCACGTACCGGGTATCTCCAGAAGGGAATTGCCGACCGGGAAAAGGGGATAAGGCCCGGATCCGTTCAAAAATATACCCGGTCTCTGCCAGGGTACGATTGAGCTTCTTAGCAAGATCCGTGACTTTCACCCGTTCTAGGAGTTCCAGGTATGAAAGGGCCTCCAGTATGCCCTCTGGGGCATCCGGGAGCAGGGCAATCTGCACCCGCAGGGATTCCCGGTAATCTGCAGTACAGGTGCCCGCCGGATCCAAGGACTGCACTACTTGCATAGCTGTCTGTATCCGAGCCGCCGGTTCCCCAGGTAAGAGCTGTTCCACCGGTTCCTTATGGAAACCATCGTTGTCCAAGTTTTGAATGAGCAGTTCTCCCAGGCGCCGGGTTTCCGCATCTATCGGTTCAAGCCGTAACTGCCATAAGAGATGTTCTTGAAGGGTTTCAGACCGGGTGAGGGCGCCTTCGATAAATTTATGCTGTTCATTAGCAGCTTCATCCCCATTACGGCGGATGTAACCCGAATCAGAACTGGACTCAAAATAGTCGTCATCTTCTTTTTGAGAACCGGATGTTCCCTCAAGGGAAACCATGAGGGGATCTTTCACCAACTCCAAGGCAGGGTTCCGTTCAATTTCCGCTTCTATCGTTTCCCGGAGTTCGACCATAGGAAGCTCCATCAGTTTAATAGACTGATAGAGCTGGGGACTCATCTTTAATCGTTGCTCCTGAACCAAGGAGGGACGTAACTGCACGAACAAACTCCTCTTTAACGAACCCTTATCTAACTATCCTGCCTGAAAGAGCATTTGTCAAGAAGGGCCGCCGGCTTTCCAGGGCTATTGCATTTACTTTTGCTTAATGTGATAGAATGCGAGCCATATCTAACGGAGGGGAACATGGATTTAGCGCGGTTTAAGGAAAAACTGGAGGGGGTGAAAGACCCCCGGAG
>JAIRLU010000183.1 GCA_031259215.1 Treponema sp.
GTTCCTCGTAACGCCGGATAGTCTGCTGGGCTCGTAGCAACAGCTTCTCGGTTACGGCTCGGTTCAGCTCCAGTTTCAGCACCCGCTGTTGCAAGTCCTGGAGGCCCTGCCATGCGTCCGTGGGCACATAGACCCCGGTCTTGCGAATCTGGGGGAGGACCTGCGATGTGAGCCATTTTTTGAAGGCTTTTGCTTTGTCCGTTCTTGACGTAAGGGTTAAGCTATAGATGCCGCTTTCGTTTACAAGCCATACTTGCCGGTTTTGACCTGACGTCGGAATTACCGACATCAGCTTCTCATAATCTTCAAGGCGGGAGATAGCGTCGCGGTTATTTGCGATTTCAAGGGCATCGCAGACATCCTTTCCGATCCACCACGGTTCGCCGTCGATGAGGACCGTGCGGACCCGCTTGTTCTCGAAGCTAAAAGGGATTACCTGGTTCATCCTGCACCTCCGTCATGTCCCCGGCTGGCGGCGATCAGGGCCTCGAAAGATACGTAACCCAGAGTTTCCGCTAAAGCCATCCTTACTTTTTTCGAACTCTTGCGGCCTTTGATAAACTGTGTTATCATCTCCTCGGAGACACCCGCCTTTTGGGCGACCGTTCTGTAGGTGATGTTGCGAAGATTGAGTTGAAACTTAATCCAGCAACCCTTTCTGGGGGAAATGGTAAGACCCATTGCCTTCCTCCCTGCGCGGCTTAATTTCCGTGCCATAATTTGCTCCTTTCCCCATACGGGGAGGTTGTTTGATTGAAAGGGTCGTGTCTGTCTGTTTGCTTGGCCCTTTCAATTTTTTTTGATAGTTAAGATTAGTTTTCTAATCACCGATATATTTATATATAACTCAATTGGGTTATATTGTCAATATAAAATGACGAAAAAAAGTTATTTTTTTGAGGTTTTGATGGAAAGGGGTTATTCAAAAAGAATACAGGAAATAAGAAACTCAAATGGGTTAAATATTGCTAGTTTTGCTAGAGAATTAAATGTTCCTCGATCAACTCTAGTAGGATGGGAAGAAGGAAAAAATGTCCCAATTGGGATACTCAAGGTATTAGAAAAAAAATTTAAAGTAAGTATAGATTGGTTCTTAACAGGCGAAGGTCCCATGTTTCTTCCTGAAACTGATTCCCCTTCCGGGAACGGGCTGACAATAAATCAGGCTCAATATTCAGAAATAGGGAATATCCAGCAGCTCACGATGACTCCATCCGGGGAAGCCCCGGAGGTCTTACCTGTGGTGCCTCCTGAAAAGACACCCCAGCCAGATCAGCGGGTACAGGCCATGACGGTATTTGAGATACCCCTTTTAACCAGGGAACAAGCACTCAGGCTGGACCCGGTAAAAGAAATCCCCTGTCCCAATGCCTACTCAGGGGAGTACCCGGATCATACCCTCGTCCCCATTCCCTTGCGGCTGCGGGAATACGGTACTGACCTACGGGCCATCGTGGTGTTCAACGGATTGATGATCCCGTTGCTCTGCCCTGGGGATGTGGCGGTGTTCCAAGTTACGGGGTGGAGCGGCGATGGGGTTTACATCTATCGGATGCGGGGAGACCTGTATATGAGCCATGTGAAAGCCAGCGGCACCGTGTACCGGCTGACCAAAGAATTCCGGGCTGAAGAGGAACTACCCTATGACGGGGGAACCTTTGAGGCGATAGGGCGGGTGCGGGCGGTAGTGCGGGAGATACCGTGAAGGGGGAAACGAGCGGGGGTCTTGCAGCATGAAATACATTAAGGAGGGCTTGATATGGATGACGAACAAAAGGAACAAGAGTTGGGAGAGGGAGAGGAACAGGAAAAGGGGCAATTACCGTCCGGTACGGAATGGCTTGGCGGGAATAATAACGAGAAAACTTTGTGGTAGTAAAACCACAGGAAAATACGATATGAAGGAGTAATGTATGATAAAATCAAAAGAAATCATCATTGAAGAAATAGAAAGCTACATTAGGACGTATGGTAATGTATTTACTAAGTGGTATGTTGGTATTACAAGCGATATCGATCAACGGTTATTTAGCGATCATAACGTGAGTAAAGATGAGCAGTATTATATCTGGAGAAGAGCTAAAACTTCAGATATAGCACGAGAAATTGAAAAGCATTTCATTGATGTCCATAAAACGAAAGGTGGGCCAGGCGGTGGTGATAATAAGTCGGACTGTGTATATGCTTACAAAATCATCGAGTCTACAAAGAAGTACTGATGGATTGGGAAAAGAAGATTGAGCGGGATTTAGCCACGATTGAAGCGGCAAAGCTTAAGGCGGCCCCTTATACCCTCGGGAAAATTATCTTTCACCTCCTTAAATCTGGCGACACCGCATTACGGGATCAGATGCTTGCTCTGGCGCAAGGCGTTGAGCCGTGCCATGAATACAGTGCATCGGCCATTGAAGACCTCGTCAAAATCCTGGGGCATACTGTTAAAGAGAACGCTTAGGCTCATAACCAGTTCCTGGGGATCAAGGGCGGCACCGAACTGTTCCGTGAAAGCGTAGAGGATTTCTTTCGGTGTAAGGGTATCGTGTTCGTGCAGAAAGAAAGCGGCTTTTTCAATGCCCGCATGATGGAAGAGGTTCGCGTGGGTATCCATGAGGTCAATCGGACTTAGGGTTTCCTTTCTGAGCATCTGGGTGTTCCTTTGAGGCTGTTCCACCCTTGCAGTGTTTGGAGCCGACTCTCCGTGCTCAGCTTTATTGACCGCTTTAATGACCAAGGGGCCGGGGCCGTCTTTGATGGCCATCACCGTTAAGCCCAGGGCATCCAGGGCGGTACTGATCCGGATCAGAAGGTTTTCTTGTTGGTCCCC
>JAIRLU010000185.1 GCA_031259215.1 Treponema sp.
GGGGACCAACAAGAAAACCTTCTGATCCGGATCAGTACCGCCCTGGATGCCCTGGGCTTAACGGTGATGGCCATCAAAGACGGCCCCGGCCCCTTGGTCATTAAAGCGGTCAATAAAGCCGAAAACAAATAAGGGGCAGTACATGAAACAAAAGCAACGGTGGTGGGCGAAAAAGGTTGTTCGCCTGTTCCTTCCCGCTATAATTCGTTTACGGACCATACTTTATCACGCTCTTTACCAAGTACTCCACATCTTTCGCCCACTACCAAAGCAGCGCACCATCGACTTTACCACCATTGAGTGGGATGCCATGGACTATACCGTGTTACAATTTTTATGCAAAGAGGCGGTTGAATTTAATGAAAGCCTGCTTGAAGACATCAACCGCCTGAGCCAGAAGGGGTTTCATTTACTCGCCCTCGCCTTAACGGTACTTTCTATCGCAAGCGGATTGCTGCTCTCATTTCTTGAAAAAGACGCTGATACGAGTAGTATACACTTCCTTTCCATAGCTTGCGTTGGCCTTGGGGTGGTAACGATTCTTTTGTTGGTATCCATCTTCCCCCGCTCAATTTACCGGGGGAGAGCAACCCCTGATATTTTTTTTTCAAGCACCCTCTATAAATGCCCCATGTCAAAAATCATGGCGGATAGCATAGCCGTATACCATAATAAATACATTACCGGCAATTATAAGGTACTACACTTTAGGAGTTCCTTCCTTACCTCCGCTCTGATCGTCTTTATAGGAGTTGTCCTGGTTACCACCATTCTGGCGGTGTATCGGTACTTTCTCCCGAATTAATGGATAGACTGCCCTCAGGCCATTCCGTACCGGGCGGCGTTTGATCCAGCTCCGGCTCCGGTATTGGCTCTGATGTTTCTTCCCATTTATCACTCATACCTACCCCTTTCGTTATCCTCTGCTATATCACCGCTTTCTATGGATAGATTATCACCTTCAGGCCATTCGGTACCAAGCGGCGTTTTATCCACCTCTGGCTCCGGTATTGATGCTAATGCTTCTTCCCATTCGTCACTCATGTCTTCCTCCTTGTTTTACGTTATCTTGCTAGGCCACTGCCTGCTTCCCTCTCAAACTATCTCCCGCACCACCGCCCGCACCCGCCCTATCGCCTCAAAGGTTCCCCCGTCATAGGGTAGTTCCTCCTCAGCCCGGAATTCCTTGGTCAGCCGGTAGGCGGTGCCGCTGGCTTTCACATGGCTCATATACAGGTCTCCCTTCATCCGGTACACGTAAACCCCGTCCCCGTTCCACCCCGTCGCCTGGAATATGGCTACTTCTCCTGGATTAAGCAACGGACTCATTAGACTATTGAAGACCACGATTGCCCGTAGGTCCGTACTATATTCCACAAAACGCCGGGGCATTGGGACCAGCATGTAATCGGGGTATTCCCCGGAATGGGCTTTGGGGCTTGGAATCTCCTGGGCAGCGTTAAAGCGCAATACCTGCTCCTTAGTTAAAAGGGGTATCTCGAATACCGTCATAGTTCTTCCTCCTTGATCTGGCTGCCTCACCTCTTCGGGAGGAGGTAAGGACTCCGGGGGTTCCTTGGATGGAGTCATCGTAAGTTGCTGGATATTCCCTATCCCTGAATATTGAGCCTGATTTATTGTCAGTCCGTTATCGGAGGGAGACTCGGCTTTAGAGAGAAACATTGACCCTTTCCCGCTTAGAAACCAGTCAATACTTATTTCTTTTTTATTAAGAGCAATCAATAACTTTCCAGGGTTGTCTGTACCAGATTTTTCAATGTTTGAGATATAACCATTTGAAAGACCCAGGATTTTTTCTAATCCCGCATTAGTCAAATTAAAATGGTTTCTAAGAATTTCTATTTTTTCTGCAAAAAACATAGTATTTTTCCTAATTTATTGTTGACGAATAAGATTTTTTCTATTACTGTTAAAATATCGGCGGAACAATCCGCAAATATGACAAAAAATTGAAGGGGTCAAGGTACCAACCGTTTCCCCTTCAGTTATCAGTATATCCCGGTTTAGTTGGGATTTGGAAGGAGGCAATAATGAAACGGATTCTTGAAAACATCGTTATCTACCTGGCTTTGGTATTTCAGCCCCGAACGCTGGTCAAGATAGCCCAGGACTATCTGGCCCTTTCAGGACAGATCGCCGAAGCGTCCAAGGCGGCTACAGAGCTTTCTCAAACTCTGCGTGACAGATAGGACATTCAAAGCCCGTTTTCCTATCGACCATAGGAAAGGAGGTGAGGTGAATCCGTTTTCGGCGGTCATCATAACATGCGGGACAGTAGGGGTGATCTTCGATGTCCCGGTAAACAAGGCCGTCATAGCGAATCGGGTTCTTTTCCCGCTCCTCCTGTTCTGTTTTCAGGAGACGAAGCTCGGTCATCATCCGGGCCGCCTCGTTTTGGCTTTGCGCTAATTGGAGGGTTAGATCGGAAAGCTGTTTGATCAGGGCGGAATTGTTCAGTGTATGGGCAAGTTCAACCAGGTTTTTGGTAACGGTCAAACTTGAACCAATTAGGGTAATTAAGTCAGGCATATCATAGGTTTCCTGCGGAATAGTCCGCTTGAAATAGTTAAAAATTGCGGGGTTCCACGACAGGAAATCAAAAGAACCCCGCAAACCACACCAAAACCCGCCTACGCGGGAAAGGAACTTTGTCATGGCACGAAAACTACATAGCACAAGGAGAAAGGCAATGGGTATCACCCTTAACCCCCGGAAAGGCTGCTGGATCAACTATCAGTTGAGGCTCAACGGCATTACCCAGGCTGCAGTCGCTCAAAAGGCAGGCTGCAATAACAGAACGGTATCAGATTTTTTGCGGGGACGCAAGAACTCTGAACGGGTCAAGAAGGCCTTGGCGGAAACCCTGGGTTACCCCTCATTTGATGCGCTGATCGCCACCAGCCGGGGGCATGATGGGGGCACAGCATGAACCAGGTAATCCCCTTCAACTTTGAAAATCATGATGTTCGCGTGGTAATGATTGACGGCCAGGAATGGTGGGTTGGCAAAGATGTTGTCGAATCGCTTGGGTTCAAGGATACCGTAAACGCGATAAAACAGCACTGTAAGGGGGTGGTGAAACACCACCCCCTTCAGACTGGAGGCGGGAAACAGGAGGTCCGAATCATCAGTGAGGGCGATGTATTCCGGCTGATAGTCAACAGTCGTCTGCCCCAGGCCCAGCGTTTTGAAAAGTGGCTTTTTGAGGAAGTCCTCCCCCAGATTCGCAAGACCGGCAGCTATATACCGGAAGACGCGAAACAGGACATCCAGGACTTGCAACAGCGGGTACTGGAACTGGAACTCAACCGAACCGTAACCGAAAAGATATTGCTGCGATCCCAGCAGACTATCCGGCGTTACCAGGAACAGCGGCTTATGACCTACGCGGACAAGCGGGAAATCTTAAATCTCCGTATAAATAAGTACCGCATTTCCGACATCCAGCGGATCACCAAGAAAAGCCGAGGAGCCATCAAGCGG
>JAIRLU010000192.1 GCA_031259215.1 Treponema sp.
TTACCCTGGGGTATTGCGTGGACGGGACTACCCTGTATCTGTTACAAGGAAGCACCAATCTGGTGATCTTTTCCATTCCCTTAGAGAACGGTAAACCCCAAGGGTTCTCCAAGGTGGAATCCATCCCGGCCCTTGCAGGGATATGGAAGCTCACCCACGAGGGCCAGGACTATTACTGGAACCTCCAGGCCGATGGAACCGGAACCTTCCATACCCTGGGGGCCTCTGTACCGGTAAGCCTCACCGTAACTGCCACAGAGATTGACGGGAACGACTATACGATTTCCGGTAATACCCTAAAAGTTCCCTATTGGGAATGGGATGAAGAAACCAATCAATCTCAATCCAGTGATATAAGCTACACCAAGGTTGCAAGCATACCCGCTGGTTCCGGGGCAGGCGGGGATAATCGCCTGGTAGGCGCCTGGAAAGGCGTCAGTTATGGCTACACGATAACCATAACGTTCAAGGCTGATGGAACTGCAGAACAAGAGCAGAGCAGCGGGACTTCGATCTCTTCTTATTATGGAATTTGGAAAGCGGACGGTACCAATATATACTTTTATAGTCCCAGCTTCGGTTCCCTTCCTTCAGGACAACCCGGTCCTTATACAATCAGCGGTTCAACCCTTGATGTTGGCAACATGGAATTGACTAAACAATAACCGGCCTTGCTCCTGCCGCCCTGTCCCGGCCTTCCGGAGCAGGGCGGTTTTCCCTGGGGGCTGCTGAAGAAACTGCCTCCGAACCCTCTGAACGAGACTGCCCTATTGGGGTACACTGAAAGATGATGGGTCGAATCCTGAGGAGGCCCTGGGGGGAACATGATTAGGGATCTCTTTGTAGGCCTGAGGAGAATCAAAATCTATGCCCTGGTGGGGGAAAGCGGTACAGGCAAAAGTTTCCGGGCAAAACTGGTGGCCCAGAAATACCGGATTGATTTTATCATTGACGATGGCCTGCTCATCCGGGATAACCGCATCTTGGCAGGTCAGTCGGCCAAAAAAGAGAAGACCTTCCTCGCTGCGGTGAAAGTCGCCCTCTTTGATAATAAAGGTCAGCGGGATGAGGTGGCCCGGAAGCTCCAGGGGGAACGGTTCAAGAAAATCCTGATCTTGGGGACTTCAGTAAAGATGGTGAACAAAATCGCCGCCCGGCTCCAGCTTCCGCCGCCGAGTAAAATCATCAAGATTGAGGATATCGCCTCCCAAAGGGATATTGAAAATGCCATTAGAACCCGCCGGATCGAAGGCAAGCATGTGATTCCCGTCCCCTCTATTGAGGTGAAACGCAATTATCCCACGATTTTCTATAATGCCATTAGGATCTTCAAACGGAACCCCGTACCCCCAATCAGCTCCACCCCGAGGGTGCATGAAAAGTCCGTGGTCCGGCCGGAGTATTCCAAACGGAGCCGGGTAAGCATTTCAGAAACCGCCCTGAGCTATATGGTTATCAACTGCGTAGATGAGTATAATCAAAACATACGGATCAAAAAAATCGCCGTAAAAGATGATACCATGGGCTACCGCCTGGTCATCACCATTGATGTGGCTTATGGGACCCAATTAGGGGGAGATATACATGAATTGCAGCACTATATTATAGATAGTATCGAACGGTATACGGGTATCCTGATTGAAGAGGTAAATATTATCATAGACAAAATTATTTAAACATGATTCGATAAAAGTCTCATAGAGAAGTGTTCGATAATAAAAGATAGGTGAGCCTTTCCCGCGAAAAGGTTGATGGGGAAAGTGGTTTGAGTAAGGCTCATATAAAGCATTCAGAGGTACTTTGAATGTGGTATAGGTAAGAGGAGCTCCCATGAAGCGTTATGGTTTGATATTTTCTGTGGTTTTACTTGTTTCTATATCCCCGCAGCTTATAGCCGTGCCGATGGTATCGGTAACCAGTAAATATTATACGGTACAGAGTGACAGTGGAGGTGCAGATACAGCCCTCCTTTCCCAGGAATTGGAAACCCGGTTTAAGCTGTATAACAGTATTTTCCATTTTAAGGAGGAAGCTATACGGGCGCCCTTACAGGTCCGGGCCTATACCTCCAAGGAAGACTATGATGCCTATATCTCCGAGCACTTAGATAAAACCAGTCCTGGGGCAGTGTATATGCACTATAATCAGCCTGAACGACGGGAACTGGTCATACACCGGGGCAGCCCGGAAGAGGCCCGGATGCTCCCCCATCAGGCCTTTGTCCAATACCTGCGGGCCTTTATTCCCCATCCTCCTTCCTGGATCCGGGAGGGATTCGCCATCTATTTCAGCACCCTTCATTTCGATTCCCGCCCGGGCTCAACGCCGGAGGAACCCGCCTCAGCAGAGGATACTCCCGGTGATGCGTCCCGGCCCGAATCTCCCGGGGGCTTAATCTACGAGGAAAATCTGGCCTGGCTGGAAACGGTAAAAAATCTGGGAGATAAGGCTCCTTCCTTGGAATCGGTATTCTTGGCAGATATGCAAGGGTTTCCGGATCATTTGCAAAGTGTATCTTGGGCTGTGGTCTCCTTCTTTAAAGACAGCAAAAAAGCCAATTATGAGCGGATCCTCTACGAAAGTTTTATGCTCCTCTCCAATGCAGCAACCTCCCCGGCTAATGCGGAAGCGGTTTTTAAACACATCCTCAGTTGGACTACCTTAGAGACCTTGGAACAGGATTATAAGGCATACCTGCATACCCGCAAGACCTTTGCGGAACTCATTGTAGAAGGCCAGCAGGCATATAAGGACAAGGACTTCACAACTGCGGAAGCGGTATTCCAGCAGGCCTTACAACAACGGTATACCCATTACGCCCCCCATTATTACCTGGGGCTCTTGGCTTATGACCAAAAAGAGTACGATAGAGCTGCCACGTATTACCGTTCTGCCTTGCAATACGGCGCCGACCAGGCCTTGGTTGCCTATGCCCAGGGGGTCAATGCCGCCTCCGCAGGTCGTAATAGTGAAGCCATTGAGTTCTTGGAACAGGCTGGGACCATCGCTCCTACCCAGTACAAGGAACAGACGGATATGCTCATTAAGCGGCTGAGATAAGATACGGGGGGAACCCCGGAGTACGCTACTCCGCAGGACTTTCCCGTTTCCGTGCATGTCTCCGCGGACGCTGAGGCGGGGGATCTCCTGAGGGAAGCTGGGAATCCCCCGGATTTAAGGCTCCGGGGAATGACCGCCTTCCCCACTCGGAAAAGTGGGGTTTCTTAATGGTAATGCCGTGGGCCTTGAATATCCGCCGGATGGCGTGATCCAATTCTACCCGGGGGGGATTTATGGGCAGGATAAAGCGTCGGGCCGCCATGAAGGCGTTCTTATACTGATCCAGGATCTCCCCATCCCATTGGGTAATCTCTTCGAGATAATCCGCGAGTAACGCAGCCAGCGCTTCACCAGGCGCGCCTTTAAACCCCTCATAGCTTATACGCTTGAGACTATCCAAGTACCGGATACGAAAAGCAGGCCGTTCCTTCATCAAATGGTCTGCATTGGGCTGGAGAAATTCATAGACCCCAAAGTTTAGCAGCTTTTCAATAATCTGCATTGCTGAAGAAGAATGGATAATTTTAAACACCTCTTCCGTGAGCCTTGAGGGGGAGATTCCCGCCAGTAAAGGGGCTTGCCGCTTGATCTTCCATTTCAAGGACAGGGGCAGCGTGAAACCCGTAGTCGCTGCGTATTTGAGGGCCCGGATCATCCGCACCGGATCATCGCTGAATATGGTAGCCAAGGGAATGATAGGGCGAATCCGTTTTTTTCGTATATCCGGTATACCCCCCACATAATCCACCACCAACTGCTTCAGGGGATCATAGAACAAGGCGTTCAAGGTAAAATCCCTACGGAGCACATCCTCTTCAATGGTTCCAAAGGTATTACTGGTGAGCCCGTCCCTCAAAGAACGAAAGGTGGAAACCTCGAAAACCTGGGACCCAAAACGCACATGCACCAGCCTGAAACGCTGGCCGATGATCCGGGCTTGATGAAATAGTTTCTTTATCCGGCCCGGGCTGGCGGCACTGACAATATCAAAATCTTTAGGGCTTTTACCGAGGATCAAATCCCGAACCGCCCCACCCACAATATAGGTCTCATACCCGCTGGATTGTAAACATTCAACAATATACACGGCCTTGGGGTCTACTGCTGAAAACCTAATACCATGTTCATCCTGGGTATATACGATCGCTTTTTTAACGGCCTTTCCGTCTTGTTCAGTAGCATAACGGATGCGCAAGGAAGCCTCTCCATAGGAAATATAAACGTTCTGTTTCAACGAAACTACACTCGAAATACCCCTGCTTTTTGAGGCAGTTTCACCAGGGGACAGGGGGAAACTGCCTCTTTTACTATACCTTTACAATGGCTCAACACCAGTACCGGGAAAGGATTCCTCAAGGGCCTTGGGAGCATCGCAATGCCGGATAATCCAGTTCAAGAGATTGTCCGTAACCTCTTCCCGGTTGGTTTCGTGCAAGGTTTCATGCCGGGCATCAGGATACAAGACAAATTCCAGATCCTTGATTCCCAAAGACCGGTAGGCATTTACCAAGGCGGTGGGACTTTTTCCCATATCTCCTACCGGATCGGCGCTACCGCAGAACACATAAATCGGTACATCCCGGGGGATCCTCTCAAGGGCCTCGGGCTTATGAATCTGGTTAAGCAGCACACTCATATCCCGATAGAAGCCCACGGAGCAGCGCATACCGCTCCACGGATCCGCCACATAGGCATCCACCACGCCCTCATCCCGAGAGAGCCAATCAAAGGCGGTCCGGTTCGGTTTAAAGGGCTTATTAAAGGGCCTGTCCGTTACTATATGGGCGAGGACCGAAACTTTACGGATCCCTCCTCTAAGCAGGGCCAGTAACGCCATACAGGAAGCACTGATCTGGATGCGTAAACCGTCCGGTCCCCGAGTTCCCGAGAGAATACATCCGGCAAGTCCGCATTCATGGGTTTCCATGTACTGCTGAACCAGAAAAGAACCCCAGGAATGTCCCAAAAGGAACAGGGGTACCTGGGGATAGATCTGCTTGATCCGCTGGTTGATGCAATCAATATCCCCGGTAACCTTGGAAATACCATCCTTATCTGCGCAGTGCCCTAAAAGACCGCCCTTACCCGGATCGTTTACCGAAAGATCCGCGGTTTTACCATGTCCCCGCTGATCCGCAGCCCACACCTCAATACCCTCCTGACCCAGCCGCCGGGCAAGTCGTTCGTAACGGAGGGAATGTTCAGCCATACCATGAACAATATGTAAAACGCCCCGAGGCATACGCCCCGGATTATGCTGGAGGAACCTATGGGGTATCCAATGTCTGACAAAAAGCTTCGATCCATCATAGGCACTGAGCCACTCATGGGGGGTACTTGGTTTATCGAGCTTTTCTTGTAGATTCACTCCATTCATAGATTTATTGTACTCCCTATAGGATTGTTGTTGCAATCATGATATACTCCAAATACATGGTAATTGGTACACTTTTTACCGCACCGGTGGAGGGTATCAGTACCGGCGGAGCCGGAGTGTTGCATTGCCAGGGTCAATGTATATTCATGGATTACACCGTTCCCGGGGATGTCATCATCGGACGGATCACCGAGGAACACAAAGGTTGGGCCCAGGGGGAACTGGTGGAAATTCTTGAGCCTTCCCCCCAGCGTAGAACGCCGGTTTGCGAGGTTTTTGGCGCCTGTGGGGCTTGTTCTTTGCAGCATCTTGCCTATGAGACCCAGATTGCTGAAAAAGTGCGGATACTGCAGGATGGTTTGGTCAGAATCGGAGGATTACCGGCCCCCCCTGAGCCGACCTGTTATCCCGCTCCTCCCTGGGCATACCGAAACCGGGTACAATTTCACTGTACCAGGCCCTTTCACCGGGGAGCGCTGGGTTTTAAAAGCCGAAGCGGTGCAAGCATCATTCCCCTTAAGGATTGCCCTATTGCGGATCCCGGAATCCGGCGAGCCCTCCGGAAACAAGAACTCCTTCCCCCACCTGGGCAAGACCGGTTCACGGTGTATTCCCGGTTCACAACCTTTTTGAGCGAAGGAGGCCTCCATCGCGGCCGGGTTTCCCTCCTGGACCAGGAACTCCTCCTGGATGCGGGGGTGTTTTTTCAAAGTAACGGGATCATGCTGGAGTTCCTTATCCAAGACCTCCGGCGTTATGCCCAAGAAGCCGATACCTCCCTCCCTATGGCGGATCTGTACTGCGGGGTGGGAACCTTTGCGGTCTTTCTACAGGACCTGTTTCCCCGGATGGACCTGGTGGAACAAAACCCTCTTGCCCTGTCGCTGGCTCGAGAAAATGTCCGGGGAAAAGGTCTCCGGTATGCTGCCCTGAGTAGTGATCAGTGGGTCAAGACCCTCCCCCATAAGGCCTATTACGGCTTTATGGTAGTGGATCCTCCTCGCCAGGGACTTTCCCGGGGACTACGGCAGTGGCTGGTCCACAAAGGGCCTCCCCTACTGGCGTATATATCCTGTGATCCGGCGACTCTGGCCCGGGACACCCGGGTATTACTCCAGGGAGGCTATGAGCTTCGGGAGGTACACTTCTATGATTTTTATCCCCAAACCGCGCACATCGAAAGCCTGGGGATTTTTACGAGAAACAGGCCGTTCCATGGCGCCTAAATGTCGTGCTCCCTGGGTATGGGGCTGGATATTGTGTATCTTCAGCGCCCTCCCGCTCAGGGCTCAAACCTTCGGAGAGCCCTTTTGGAAGCAGGCCTTGGGAGGAACCGTCATTGGGCCTCCCTCGGTCCAAGGGGGCTCAGTAGTAGCGGTCTGCGATGGGGGTAATCTTAAAGCCTACACCTGGACCGGGAGATTCCTGTGGAATTACTATGCCCGGGGAAGATTACGGCCCTTTGTAACCCGATCCCGGGAAGGGACGAGCTATATTGGCAGTACCACCGGTTTCCTCATCGCGGTGAGCCGTACCGGCCGGGAACTATGGCGGGCCAAGCTCAACGCCCCCCTAATAGGACCGGTGGTGAAAGGCTGGGATGGCCGGATCTTTGCCGCCACTGAAAAAAAAGTCTCCTGTTATACTGCTACCGGAACCTTGCTCTGGTATAAAATACTGGACCAGGCCATTGCCCTGCCTCCTTTAGCAGACAAACAAGGGGGACTGCTCCTGGTGCTGGTTACTGCAGAACTCCTCCAGATTGACGGGTTTGGAAATACCCATTCCCACGTACTCCCCAGGGTGCCTGCAGTGCTCGTCCCTTTGGCAGGTCCCCTGGGGTATAGGGATAGTTCCGGGACCGAAGTTTCTGAAATCACCGTCCCCTTGCTCATGCTCTACCAAAACGGGGAGATCCTCGGTTACGGTGGGGATTACCCTCCCTTTCCCCTGCTTCCGGATGTACCGGTAGCCGCGGTAAGCCGGGATGACCAGGCGGCCATTACCTTGCAGAATGGGCAGGTGCTGCTCCTCTCTCTTAATGAGGGCGAGTTCCTTTGGACGGGGGAAAGTACCTCCAGCGATCAGGAAGCCCTTGAAGAACCAGGAGACATACAGGAAGCCCTTATGATCTTCGATGAACGGGGAATCTATATGCTTTCCCGCGCCCGGGCTGCGGGCTTTACCCCCACAGGACAGCGGAGGTGGTTTATACGCATCATCGGCGCTTCAGCGATTCCTAATTTCAGTGATGAGGGCCTCCTCTATTCAGGAGGAAACGATTGGGTCCTCTACGCCTATCGACTAGAACCTCAAAGCCGCTCCCCGCAGCAATCCCTGTACGGTTCCCTCCCAGAGGGTACCTACGGTCTTGGGGCGCCCATTTCAGGCATATCCGCTATCCCTTTAAGTGAAGCGGGTGTTCGGAACAGTCTCGCCATGATTACCCGGGCCCTCCAGGAAGGCCGGGTGGGGAAACGGGAACCGGAATTCACGGCCTACCTCATGGAAGTCATTGGCAGCGTCCGTTCCAACCTCAAAAGTTCCATCGTCCGTCCGCCGGTGGATTTTCGCCGGCGTTCCGAAGCAGTGCGTTTACTCGCCCGGCTCGGTTCTGCAGAGAGCATCCCCTTTCTCGCGGCCCAGTTTTCCCGCGAGCCGGAATCCTTAGTTCAGGCGGTCATTGCAGAAGCTATTGGCCGTATCGGGGTGGATCCCGAAGGCCTAGCCCTCAATGCCTTTAGCCACAGGATAGTTCCCGCTGCTCAGGTTACCGATGAGCAGACCCTGGTCGCTATTGCTGCGGCAGTGGGCGACTTATGTCGTTTTTCCGGTCCTCCTGTAAGTCAAAGGGGAATCCCGCTGCTCGTCGCTCTGGCAGGCTATGAATATTCCCCGGTGGTACGGAAACAAGCCCTCCAACAGCTTTTTTCTCTCCACTAGCTGGTACCTGCAATCCTATCTAGGGATCCTGCCTGAGGGCCTGTAGGTCTACGGAAGAGGATAGGGGCGATCCTTCCGGCTGAACGCATTACGCCCTCAGGCAGGTGATGCTTTCCGGTTATAGTACCGATATTAGTACCGTGATAGTCTGTTTAAAATAGCTATATGAGGAGTAGGGATAATGAAAGATTGCAAAGGTTCTAGGTTCTTAAACGTGCTACTTTTGGGAGGCATGCTCTGTGCCCTGCCCGGAATACTCCCGGGACAGGTTAATACGGATGAACTAGAGAAAGGGCAGGCATCGGTTGAATTCTTCAATTATGAAGGACCCGTTACCCGAGTCGATTCCAGGGCCCAGATCCGGGGTATTGGGTTTACCCTGGGAACGGCAGTGCGATCCGGCTCCCTCCGAAGCGGATCTGAGAGCCGGTATTTCGTGATCCATGGGGCTTCCAGCCCTGAGGGTAATCGATTGGAAGCGGACATTTTCGGCCTGGGGGCAACGGTAGGGGTCGATCATATCCGAAACCTCAGACTCATCATACAGGGGTATTTGGAAGGGGCCTATAATTATTCAGCCCAAGATGCCAATCTCCTTGCCCAATACATCACCATCTATAATGCGGTATACCGGGGGAACTGGCAGTACTTCAGCGCCACCTACAAACAATCGGTTCTCCGGTATTTGACTCAAGATAACGCAGGGCTTTCTCTGCGGTTTAATGAATGGCCGGGAAAAACCCTCATGATCATCCCCTTAGGCATAGGAAACGCCGACTCTTTAAGTGCCATAGATACTACCTCCATCAGCGATGCCACTGTACTGGATGAATTGCGTAAAGAAGGGGACTTGAGTATGGACCAGCGTAAAGACATGGTGGAATTTAAGGAACGGGAAGCAGAAGAGGCAGAACTGGAAGCCCTCCGGCAGCAGCAAGCGATTGCCGAGGAAGAGGCCCGGATCGCCGCAGAACGAGCGGCTTTGGAAGCGGAACAAGCGCGGCTTGCCCAGGAACAAGCCCAGGCTGACGCCGCCAGAGCCCAGGGGCAGCTCAGCCCTGAAGAAGCGGAACGAGTCGCCCAGGAATTAGCGGCCCAAGCAGCAGCAGCCGGAAAACAGGAACAAGCCCTGAACGAGCAGGAAGCCGCCTTAGCGGCACAGCGGGAACAGGCTGAACGGTTGGAAGCATTTGCCGAGCAGAAGCGGGACGAAGCGCAACAGGATCGGGAGCAGATCGCCGGGGATCAGCAGGGCCTGATGGATGCAGAGGATCCCCAGCGTCAAGGAATGACTGAAGAAGTACCTGAGGGTTCTTCTGGGGCGGAACAGGGCAGCCCGGAACAGGCCGAGGAGGAAAGCGGTACGGAAGATTCCGGGGAAGATGCAAGCAGCGCCGGGAATATCGAAGGGGATACAAGCGACGATGGTGCGCTAGGAGCAGAAAGCAGGAGGGATGAGCAGGCCGAGGAGGAAGACCGCGCTGAAGATGCAGCAGACCAAGACGGTAGCGATGCTGCAGGGGAAGACGAAAGGACCACTGAAGCAGGAGATACAAGGGATACCGGGGAAGGGGATCAGGAACAATCCTTGGTAGCGGTTGAAAATGCTCAGGTACCCGGAGTAGTCGGGATGGCATTAACCGGCTCCGCTACCTCCCAGGGCAGTGTGGTTAAGATTAATCCTGCATCGGGGGTGGAATTGAAGCGTACCGGCCTCAATACGATTAATATTAGAACCGTCGTGTTAGTTGATAAGCAGATCATCGCCGTGGCAGGAGACGGGAATACGCTCCGGTTGGTCGCCATCGATCCGGATACGCTGGAAATGCTGTATCAAGGGGAGGATGCTATCCATCCGGAGAGCCTCCTCTGGGTTAATGGCAGTGATCTCTATGGGATCATGGTTTCTGAGGGAAACTGCTATCTTGCCCGGTTTGATACCGCCTTGACCCGTCAGGCCCAGTCGGAAATTAAGGTGCATCCCTATGGGACGATTCTCTTTCAAGAGAACATGCTCAGTACCCAAGATGTTGACGGAAAAGCGGTGCTCCTGGATCCCATTGATCTGATCGAAGGGAGATAATCCTATACGCGCTATGGAGAGCCCCCATGCGGTGGCTATGGGGGCCTTGCTATAGCGCTTCAATAGCCTGGACCCTTACAGAAAAGACAAGGGGATTAGTCCTTTGGCCCCCACTATTGTTTCTATGCACTGCCCTATGAGCTAAACTTGACCCATATTTGTATTTCTTGCCTGTTCTAGGACAGACTTTTCCCCATGGAGTTTGCTCTTGGGGACAAACAGGGGAACCGCTACGGAATACGGGCGAATAGGTGCTCCTTATCCGGGTGTCGGGACAAGGGGAAGCGGGAACAGGAGTAGAAAAGCGGGTTTGGTCTCCGCTTCCCCATAAGGGGGTCTGACCCTTATGTCCCTATCCTCCTCCGCGAGCTC
>JAIRLU010000230.1 GCA_031259215.1 Treponema sp.
ACCCCCGGCCCTGAAACGCCGACGTTAAGGCAGTGTTCCCCTTCTCCGGGACCGTGGAAGGCCCCGGCCATAAAGGGATTGTCCTCAGGGGCATTACAAAACACCACCAACTTGGCGCAGCCTAATCCATCCTGGGAAGCGGTCATTTCCGCAGTTTCCTTCACCACTTCTCCCATCCGGCGTACGGCGTTCATATTGATACCGCTCGTGGTGCTGGCCACATTTACCGAGGCGCAGACCCGTTCGGTGTGAGCCAGGGCCTTGGGGATGGAATCAATCAGCCGCTGGTCTCCTTGGGAAAAGTCCTTCTGCACCAGGGCGGAAAAGCCTCCCACAAAATCAATGCCCAATTCCTTGACGACCCCATCCAGCACGTGAGCATAGGGGGTATAGTCCTGGTCATCCGATGCCGCCGCCACCAAAGCCAAAGGGGTTACTGAAAGGCGTTTATTGATGATAGGAATACCGTATTCGATTTCCAAGGATCGGGCGGTTGTTACCAAGGGGCCTGCGATTCGCAGGAGCTTTTCCCGGATTCTCCTCCGGGTTTCTACTCCCGATGCAGCAGCGCAGTCCAGGAGGGATACCCCCAGGGTAATAGCCCGAATGTCCAGTTTAAACCGGAGGAACATATCCACCGTTTCGGTGATCTCAAAAGGTGTAAAAAGCATAGGTACTGCCTTAGATGTAAACGTATATGCTTATAGAGGATTGTGCTCTGATAAAAAATCGTTCTATAAGCGGAGCTTGTTGCAAAAGGTCAAATTGTGAAACAAACTCAATGATGAGAGTATAGAAGAAAGGACTCATTTATTATAGTACCTGCCCAAGGTCAGGCTTATTCCTCTAAAAAGCCCCCTGCTCAGTGTTCTCCTCTATCAGACTCCCTTCCGCCTGAGTACCTGCCCCGAGGTGGTACCGTAGTACCTATCATGGTCATTGGCTACAACGCCGTTTACCAGTACATAGCTAAAGCCTGTGCCCAGCCCACGAGGTTCAACGTAGCTGGCATGGTTTTCGATCCTTTCCAAATCAAAGATCACCAGGTCTGCGTCATACCCTTCGGCAATGGATCCCTTGTGGGGGATGGAAAATACCGATGCCGGCCCTTGGGTTATTTTGTGGATAGCTTCCGGGAGGGTGAGGATCTTTCGATCCCGGACATATTCTGAGAGGAGCTTGGGGAATGTGCCGTATTGCCGTGGATGCGGGAGCCCCCCGGCAGGATAGACCGCATCAGAAATCACCGAACTATAGGGGTACTGCAAGATGGTCTTAATATCTGCTTCACAGGCGATAAAATTCACCATAGCCACATCCCCGGTTTCTTCGATGAGTAAATCAAAGGCAGCGTCCACAGGATCGCAGCCCCGTTCCTGGGCAATTTCGGTGATCCTTTTACCCACATAAGGCTGGTTCTGCTCAGTATGTACCGCGCTTACCATGATGTTCTCCCAGCCGATAAGGTCAATCTGATTCTCAAAGCGCTCATTGGGCTGGGAAAGGACACGCGCGCACTCCCGTCGTAGTGCCGGGTCTTTAAGCCGGGCTGCGGCTTTTGCCAAGCCCCCTTCCAGGTATTCTGGGGGCAACACTTGGGCAAGTTGGCTTGCCCCTGCAGTCCAAGGGTAGACGTCCAGGGTAATCCGCAGGCCCCGATCCCGGGCACGGTCCACGGTACCGGTAGCCTTATGGAGTACATGCCCCCAGTTCTTAGACCCTACACATTTATAATGACTAATATGTAAGGGAACCTGAAGCGCTTCTGCCAGGGCAATAATCTCCTCGAGGGATTCCACCAGCAGATTGCCCTCTCCCCGGATATGGGTTACCAGGGGAACCGATGAACCTCGGATCGGCTCCAAGACTTCGATAAAGCCTGCTTGGTCATAGCAGGTTTCAGGCATATAGGCTAGGCCCAGGGATACACCGAAGGCGCCGCTTTGCAGGGCCTCTTCAAGATAAGCCCGTGCCTGCTGCACCCCTTCTTTTGAAAGCCTGCCTTTTTCAAACCCTTGCACCGCCATACGGATCGTACCGTTGCCCATAAGCATCCCCACATTGATCGGTAGGGGTTGCTTATCAAGCAGTCCCAAGTAGTCTCCCATGGTCTCAAAGTCCTTATCCTCCGGGAGGATCCCGATGATAGGTTTCAAGTAAGGGGCAATCAGGGCCCGCTGCTTAGGGGGAAAGGGCACAATGCTTAAACCGCAGTTCCCGCTGATTGCGCTGGTGATGCCCTGGCGTAGTTGCACTTCTCCATAGCCGGGACTAAACACCACCGCGTCCTCATGACGGTGCATATCGATAAACCCTGGACTTACATACTGGTTTGCCGCATCAATGGTTTGGGCTGCTGCAAGGCCGCTCCCCCAGGGCATGATACAGGCAATCTTCCCCTCATGAATACCGATATCTCCGAGGTACGGTGTTCCCCCGCTGCCATCCACAATACGGCCATGGGTAATGATACAATCCAGCATACACATTCCTCCTGTAGGGGATGTAAAAAAAGTTTATACCGCTAATTGAGGGTATTCCCTGATATCAGGGGTTTCTTCTTAATACAAAGATAGAAAAAAACAGAAAAAAAGGAAACAAAAAGGAGGGAGGGTACTTTTTTCTTTTTTATTCATAACTATTCACCGTTTTCTACCGAAAATGAAGAAGCAAAGAGGTATTTCACGATTTTTTACTTTTACTTGACAAGATCTTGAACCCTTATATACTTAGAATCGTACTGTTTTGGGAAACCGATGAGAGAAAATCAGGTCAATCATGGGGTTTGTAACCCAAAGTAAGACAGTAATAGAGAGAGAAGATGGATATTTATGATGAATTAGGGGTACGTCCGATTATTAATGCCGCAGGAACCTACACCGTTTTGGGGGGGTCTCGGATGAGCGAAGAAACCCTGGAAGCCATGAACAGCGCGGCGCGGAATTTTGTATCCCTTCGGGATTTTCAAAAGGCAGCTCACCAGGCCATCGCGAAGCTGACCAAAAACGAAGCCGCTTATGTGAGTAATGGGGCAGCTGCAGGACTGTACCTCGCCATTGCCGCCTGTATTGAACGAAAGCTGGGTAAGCCCTTTTATTATCTTACCAAAGACCAGATCGCATCCTGTACTATTTTGATGTTCAAGGCCCACCGCAACCCTTATGATCTGGTGATTGGCCATCTGGGGGCCGCGTATCGGGAGTTGTCCTTCCCGAACCGGATATTTCCCCCTACCGAAGCAGATCTGGAGTACTCCATTGATGAGCATACGGCGGCGATATATTTTGCCTCCAGTGCCTGGGTAGCCCCTGGCTTTTTACCCTTGGAGGTGCTGGTGAAGAAGGCTACGGCGCAAGGGATACCGGTGATTGTGGATGCTGCCGCGCAGCTTCCGCCGGTGGAGAACCTCTGGCGCTTTTCTGAACAGGGCGCGGCCATCACCTTGTTTAGCGGCGGGAAAGACCTGAAAGGCCCCCAAGCAAGCGGGCTTATGGTCGGCTGCAAAGAGCTGATTGACCGGGTTACCGCCATCGGCTTCCCCAATTACGGTATCGGGCGGATGCTGAAAGTGGGACGGGAAGAGCTTGCCGGTCTGTATGCGGCGATCAAGCAATACGTGTCTATGGATCACCAGGCCCGGTATGCCTGGTGTGAGGCCCAGATTGCCGCCCTACAAGAAGCCTTGGATGGAAAAGGGGTCTTCACCGTACGGCGCAGTTTCCCCAACGAAGCAGGCCAGCCCATTGCCCGGGCCTTTCTGGAAATCACCAATCCTCAGTACACCCCGGAATATGTGCAAGACTTTTTATTACACGGAAACCCGCCCATCTATGCCTACAGCGAAAACCTACCGGGCATTTTTATCAATCCTATGTCCCTCAAAGCAGGGGAAACGGAAATCATCATTAAGCGGCTCCACGCGCTTAGGTAAAGGAATATACAATGGAAAAAGAAACGAACCCCCAGGAAAGGGCCAAGCGCCTTCCTGAAGATGCATCCCAGCATCGTACTGCCGGGCCTTACTCGCCGGTGCTGGAAATCACCGCTTCCAAGCTGGTGGTTATTTCCGGCCAAGTGGCGGTTGACCCGGAAGGAACCCTGGTAGGCAAGGACATCAAGACCCAAACCCGGTATACCCTTGAAAACTGCCGGCGTCAGCTTGCCAGTGCCCACTGTACCTTGGAAGATGTGTTCAAGGTGAATATCTTTATGGTCAACCTGGACGAATGGGACGCCATGAACGACGTGTATACCGAGCTTGTCCCAACGCCCCGGCCAGTACGCACCGCAGTGCAGACCAAGCTGCTTCCCGGGGTTCTCATCGAAATCGAGATGTGGGCGGCAAAAAAATAGTCCTGTGGTTCTACGGGGGCCTTGTATAAGATCCCCTATGTATACGATACGATCCCTTATAGGGGGGAGGTTTGTATGGTTGCCAATGTGAATGCAACGTTTTTCATAATTGGGTTTATTGGGTATGTCTTCATCATGATACTGGTGGGTTATTTTTCTTCCAAAGGCAAATCTGATGGAAAGAATTATCTTACCGGCGGAGGACAATTACCGGTATTTCTTATTTTTGCCACCATGGGGGCTACTTTTATCGGTACCGGTTCCGCCTTGGGGGCCACCTCCAATGGGTTCCGTTTTGGCTGGTACGGTTCGGCCTATGGATTGGGGGCAGCTTTGGGGCTTTTGTCCTTGGTCTTGGTGGCCAATCACAGCAAACTCCGTTCAAAGAACTTCCTCACTATGGCGGAAGAAGCCCAATTTCACTACCACGGGGATCGGCACATGAAGATCGTGATGAGCTTCATGATGTATCTGGTAGAAATCGTATGGCTGGGTAATCACATTAACGGTGGGGCCACCTACCTGGGGTACATCACCGGCATTGATCCCATTTTTGCCCGGATCATTACCGTATGCGCCTTTGGGGTCTACGTCATCATCGGCGGTTACCTCGCGGTGGTGTGGACCGATTTTGTACAGCTTATCATCATTATCATAGGCTTTATCGCCATAACCTTCATCGCGATTCCCACTGCCGGTGGCTGGGGTGAGATTACCGCCACCTTACAGGCTGCGGGAAAAGAGGGCAACCTGAGCTTCTATGGGGTGGAATCTATGGGAGCTATGGCGCTTATTTCCCTGATCTTTTCCATTATTATTCCCGGCCTCGGTACCCCCACCTATCGGATGCGTATTTATACTGCCAAGAGTGATAAAGCCGCCAGTACCGCCTTTATCCGTTCAGCCATACTCCTTTTGGTGTTCTCCCTGCTTCCGGCCCTGATAGGTATGGCGGCTTTCACCATTGCCACTAAAAATGGCGCCACTGCCGTGCTGCAACAGCCTGACTTTGCCTTTGCCTATGTGGCAACTATCGTACTGGGACCGTTTCTGGGCCTGCTCTTTATGATCGCCGGGCTTTCAGCCACCATGTCCTCAGGGGATTCCGATGCCATTGCGGGGGTAACTATCTTGATCCAAGATATTTATCCGATATTTGCCAAAAAAGCCATGCCTGAACAATCCATCAAACAGTGGTCCCGCATCGGGGTGGTCCTCACCTTGGGGGGCGCTTTTTTTGCCACCCTATTTGCCAAAGACATCATGAGCTATATCAGCAATGTCATCGGCTCGATTATTCCTGGGGTATCGGTGGCCATGTTCTTGGGGGCTTGCTGGAAACGGGTAACCTGGCAGGGAGGGCTGGCCTCTCTGTTCTCAGGGACCCTCTTCGGGGTTCTCTATTTGGGATTCGCGCCCTTTCAGAACTATATCAAAGGTATTTTCACCGGGCCTGCTATTCCCGCTACCCTGGTAACCCTGGTTTTTGCAGTAGTAGTATCTTTAGGTACCAAGAAGGTGGAGCTATCCGAAGCAGAGCGCCTTGCTTTGGTAGAAAAGTCCCGCTATTCATGAAAGCCGTGAGCTAGTCCTGCTCCGAATAAGCCTTGGTGCAGAAGGGACTTCACGTTCCTTGGTTGATTCCTTTTGCACCGGGGCGGTTTTATTAACCCTTCACGCCCACACTGCTTTAGGGCAATGCTGATTAACGTGAGGCTAATCAGCGCTTCCTAGGGGAAGGGGATCCGCTCTTTCATCAAACATGGAACTTCGCGATTTCCCTGTTCAAGGTGGTGATGGACTGATGGTTGGTACCGCTTATGTCGTTGACGTGGTTTGCAGCGGCGACTATCAATTCCGCGCCTTTAGACATCTCCTCCATACCCTTGTTTATTTCGCCGGTTATCTGTTCGAGAATTCTGCTCTGATGTTTCACCTCCTTTCCTTGGAGGGCAATTTCTGCGGAGGAGTTCTTTACCAATTCAGTGATGGTCTTGAGCTTACGTATCGCTTCCAAGATGATACGGCTTCCTGCTTCCTGTACTTCCATAGAGCCCCGGACAGCCCCTTCCTGATTGGATACGATTTCTACCCCTGCAGTGATGGTCTCGAATTCCTTAACCATCACTGCGGTGGATTGGGTAATCGTATCAATAGCGGTCTTGATTTTTTGAAGCATCTCGCCAATGATTTGGGATTGTTCGCTCGAATCCTCCGCAAGCTTTCTGATTTCATCGGCTACCACGGCGAACCCTTTACCGGCTTCCCCTGCATGGGCGGCTTCTATGGCAGCGTTCATGGAAAGGAGGTTCGTCTGGCTCGCGATGTTCTGTATTACCGCGTTGATCTCCAGAAGCCCCTCAGATTCCCGGGCGATTTCCTGAATATCCGTAACCACCTGCTCGAGCCCCTGCCTGCCCGCTTCCGACGCCTTGGCGAGGGTAACCACATTACCTTCGTTCTTGCTTAAGGTTTCCGCTACGATATGGATGTGGGCAAGCATTTCTTCGATTGACACCGACGACTGGGACACACTTGTGGACTGGGAGGCGATATACTCATTGAGCTGATCTACATAGGCAAGGATCTGTTCCATAGCCTTATTGGCCTGATGTACTTCCCTAACCTGGATGTTCACCTGTCCCTTCATACTCTGAATAGCCGCGGTGATTTCGTTGATAGACGAAACGGTTTGGTAGGTGTTTGATGTAAGGTCCATGCCGGTACCGGATAGGGATAGGGTCATGGTTTTAATAATCCGCAGGAGATCCCCCATCTTTTCAAACATAAGATTGAGAAATTCCGCTAATATACCGAGTTCATCTTTGCTATGAATAGTAACTTGTTTGGTTAAATCCCAATCCGCGGCGATTTCTTTCAGGGTATCCATCATCTGACGGAAGGGCTTTCGGATGGTAAGGGCAATGAAAATCGTCAACAACACTGAAAACACAATGGCTATAAGGTCGTATATTTTTAGCTTCAGGATGGTTCCCAGCAGGAAGGACACATACCCATGGTAAACATCATCCCCTGCCTGGGCAATACCCTGAAACAGGACGTCTAAATCCGCGGCGATCTGCCCTGCCAACGCCGAAGACCTGGAAAAATCCACGGATAAGGACCCGGTGTTTTCGGCGTATCTTTGAGTCTCCGACATGAGACCGATAAGGGGTACATAGTCCTTATTCAGCGTGGTCTTTGCTTTGTCCGCTTGTGCGACAAGGCCCTGGATAATTGATTTATCGACCAGAGCATCTGTGTTCAAGGCGTGGATCACCTGGTCCAAGGATGCAGAAAGTTCCTTCGCACCGGCGTCAAATTGTTCCCCACGTTCACGGCCCTTGGCAGCATCCTCCAGATGCGTATAGAATAAGAATTGGGTTGCTATTTCTGCAAGCCCATGAAAGGAAGTCTGTACGCTCTGTACTCGCGATTTAGTGCTAACCGCCCCGTTAAAAAGCATACTGCAAGCCATGTGGCAATTTTCGATGGTATTGATGCTCAGCCAACTGATCACCGTAAAAATTCCCGCGATAAACAAGGAACCGTATAAAAATTTTGCCCCAATGGATAAATTCTCGAAAAACTTCATACTATACCTTTTATGAAACAGCAAAATTAGGTATTGTGCCGTAAATATAAGATCCAATAATATATTGTCCCTATAGATTACCCAAAAGTCAAGCTTTTTATGGGAGGATACTGTTTATAAACGAAAGGGATCATGCCTAAAACGAAAATCGCACTGAAAAGAAGGACCACGAACCACCCGAAGGGGGCATAGGGTGCTTTGATTTCTGGGATTATTTCGGGAAGATGGGCGTGGTTTCACCCAAACAACCTGAAGGGTTACGTCACTATTCATGATGTAATCCTGAATAGTACTCTTCTGTTCGTGGTGTTCGGGTGGTTCGTGGTTATCCTCTTATCCAGTCCTTTAGTCAAATCCAGGTACTAGGGCCTCTTTCGCGTTTTTTCATATTTCTTTTTGCCCTAGGGAAGCGCTTTCGGTAGTAGTCGTATCGTCGCGGAGCATGAGTCCCAAACTCACGATACCCCCAGGGAAGAGGCTAAACTTGACCCATATTTGTATTTCTTGCCTGTTTCAGGACAGACCTTTCCCCAAGGAGTTTGCTTTTGGGGACGAACAGGGGAACCGCTACGGAACACAAGGCGAATTGGTGCCCCTTATCCGGGTGTCGGGACAAGGGGAAGGGGGAAGCGGAGCAGAAAAACGGTTTGGGCCTCTGCTTCCCCATAAGGGGGTCTGACCCTCATACCCAGCCTGACCCTCATGTCCCTATCCTCCCCCCCAAGCTCCGCTTCAGGCGGTTCCCCTTCGAGTATCCGCGACCCATACCGGTCTCCCCAGATATGCCCTTCCCGTGCTTGGGCACGGTTGTACCGCTGGGCAAATACCTGTTTCAGCCATTTCA
>JAIRLU010000275.1 GCA_031259215.1 Treponema sp.
ATAGAGTATAGTAGGGATGGACCTGGGATTTTGCTTTACCAGGGTTGCCGGGAAACGAGCAATCTCCGAACCAATGCTTCTCCAAATATCCCTTACCATTTTTGTGGGTCAAGTTTAGAATATGCTCCCTACAGGCAATGGGATGAGATGCCTGAAAGCATCAATAGATTTGAACCGGTATAGAAGTATATAATAGAACATCATGTATACTATGGATCAACTCTACGAAGCAGTGGCATACAAAGGTCCTGTCTGTGTGGGTCTTGATACGGCAGCGGACTATATTCCCCCTCAAGAACGACGGAGAGGGGCTTCTGTGGCCGAAGCAGTGGCGGCTTATAACCGGGCGCTGGTGGACTGTACCATAGACATTGCCGCCTGCTACAAGGTCCAGATCGCCTATTATGAGGCTCTGGGACGGGTAGGGCTGGATGCCTATGCCCACACCCTGCGGTATATCCGGGAACAGGGAAGCCTGGTCATCGCGGATATTAAACGAGGGGACATAGCAGAAACCGCAGTACAGTACGCCAAGGCTCATTTTGAGGGAGACTTTGAAGCGGATTTTGTTACCCTTTCCCCTTATATGGGGATGGATTCGATTGAACCCTGGCTTTCCTATGCGGACCGCAAGGGAAAGGGGGCTTTTGTGCTCATGCGGACATCCAACCCGGGAATGCGGGATTTTGAATACCAGGAACTGAAAGCTGGAGGCCGCTTGTACGATGTGGTAGGAGCTAAACTAGCCGAATTAGCCCTTTCTCGCGTAGGTACCTATGGTTACGGGGCCTTTGGCGTAGTGGTGGGTTGTACCGAACCGGCAGAAGCCGCTTCCATTCGGGCAAAATGGGAAAATCTGTTCTTCCTTATCCCTGGGTATGGTGCCCAAGGGGGAGCGGCAAAGGATGCGGCTTTACTGTTCCGGAAGGCTAACGGCGGGGTGGTGAACGCTTCCCGTTCCATTCTCAAAGCCTGGACTCAGGTGGCAGGGCTGGATCCGGAATCGGTGGATACCGCGGCTGCCGCGCAAGCAGCCCGTAACGCGGTAATCCACATGCGGGACGCGCTCTCGACCGCCATACAAAGCCCGGGCAAAGCGGGAGTTTCTTGATGGGCGTGATCCAAGAGGGTTTAAAAAAGAGCCTTCTCTGTAGGCTCAATCAGTATCGGGAATGTACTGCCGAGGTATTCCACCTGGAATTTACCTGGCCGGGACCAAGTCCTCGAGCAGGGCAGTTTTTTATGGTTAAACCCCAGCGATCCTCGGTGTTTTTGGGCCGGCCCCTTAGTGTCGCAAGCTGGAAGCCTCCTGACCCAGATCGAGGCAGTACGGGTTTAGTCGGTTTCTCCATCGCCAAGCGAGGTAAAGGGACCGAAGAACTTGCCAGCCTCCGGTGCGGCGAACTGGTGGAACTGACCGGTCCGCTGGGTAATTACTGGGGAGCCTTGGACTCGGAATCCCTTCAGGGTCCCATTGCCCTCGTAGGAGGAGGTATCGGCATAGTGCCTTGTGTGGCCTTTGCTGCAGAACTCCCTCCTGGGACCTTCGACTTCTATGGGGGATTTAAGTCCCTTCCCTTTGGCTTGGAAAAAATTCCTCCTGGTTCCTGCATTATCGCCACCGAAGATGGCAGTCAAGGCCGCCACGGTCGAATCCTGGACTTCCTGGAACCGGCACGATACCGGCGCGTGTACGCCTGCGGTCCTGAACCCATGCTCAAGGCAGTCGCTCACTTGTGTAAAACCCAGGAGGTTCCTTGTTTTATCAGTATGGAACGGCACATGGCCTGTGGAGTAGGGGCCTGTTTAGGTTGTACGGTCCGAACCGTCCAAGGGAACCGGCGTTGCTGTGTGGACGGCCCTATGTTCAGGGCAGAGGAGGTTCTCTTTGATGCTTGAGCATGAACAGATCCCTTTGAAAAACACCGCTACAGTCCCAGACCTCTCGGTGTGTATTGGGGGAATCCGGTTCAAGAATCCGGTCATCGCTGCATCGGGGACTTTCGGGTATGGCCGGGAATATCAGGGGCTGTTGGATATCCCCTGCCTGGGGGGGATCTGTACCAAGGGTCTTACCCTGCACCCTCGTCAAGGAAATACCGGTCCTCGACTCCACGAAACCCCCGGGGGGATCTTAAATTCCATCGGCCTTGAAAATCCCGGGATTCCCGCCTTTATTGAACAGGAACTTCCCCTGCTTCGGGAACTCGGACCAGTGGTAATCGCCAATCTTGCAGGTTCAACGGTGGACGAATATCGGGAAGGCGCGAGGCTTCTGGCTCGATCATCGGTGGACATGATCGAACTCAATATTTCCTGTCCCAATGTTAAAGCTGGAGGCATGGCTTTTGGCCTTGACCCAAAGCCTGCGGCTTCAGTGGTACAGGCAGTACGGGAGGTGTGGGATAAGCCCCTCATGGTAAAACTTTCTCCTAATGCTCCAGATCTCCACGCCGTGGCTGGGGCCTGTGTTACCGCCGGAGCTGATGCTTTTTCCCTAGTGAATACGTTTCAGGCGATGGCGATTGATATTTATCGCAGAAAACCGGTTTTTCAGCATATCAAGGCAGGCCTTTCAGGGCCGGGGATCAGACCCCTGGCGCTTCGAATGGTATGGGATCTTGGGGAAGCTGTTAGGGTTCCCTTGGTTGGGGTAGGAGGTATTGCGAATGCAGCAGATGCCTTGGAATTTCTCCTAGCTGGGGCTGTGGCGGTTCAAGTGGGGTCTGCTACCTTTAGCCATCCCCCGCTTATGCCTGAAATCATTCAGGGAATCGCCGCATATATGCAGCAATACAGGATAGCCCGGATAGCAGATTTGTCTATTCGGAACAAGACCTTCTAAGTAAAGTGCAGATTATTTTCTTGCAAGGTCAAGCCTCGCCTTTGCAGGGCTTCGTGATTTTATTCTAAGGATTTTCAGGGATTACGCAGGGTGGGGCTATGAAAAATCAGGGTAATTCGTGGATTTTTCTTGAGTATACCTGCAGAAGCCCTGTTTTGTCTCTTGACAAACCCCGTAGTTTTAGGCATATTCAACAATAGAGTTGTTCAAAAAGTGAAGTTTTTGAAGAAATTCCGATACAAAACAGCAAAATGTAGAGCATTTTGCAAGACTTATGCGATAACTAACCGGTTATCGAACAAGTCCAATGTACTTACCATGGTGGATGTAGCTCAGTGGTAGAGTTCCAGATTGTGGATCTGGCTGTCGCGGGTTCAAACCCCGTCATCCACCTAATCATAAAAGTTTACCGGTAATACCGAAGGTTGAAAGAGCTTATTGATTAAGCGGGGTACACATGGTGAATGAATTTGTCATAATGGCCACCCGATCGATGAAAGAATACGCTGCTCGGGTGGTTACGCAGGTGACAAAGTTTCCGAGTTTTGTATCACGAGCAGATACTTGTAATGCGGTTGAGGCATTGAAAACCGACCGTTTTGCAGATGGGGAAATGGAAGTAGTGATCCATACTTCCCTAAGAGGAAAAGATGTGATCCTCTTTACCAGTTGTGCCCGAAATGCGGCAAACATCCCGGTGGAAGAGGCCAAGATCGAATCCTACCATGCGGTGGATGCCTTAAAACGCAGCCAGGCCTCCCGCATCATCTTTTTTGAACCCTTCGTCTCCTGTTCACGGTCCGATAGAACCGCCCGGCGTAGTTCTGTGGGCTTGTGGGTCCATTTCAAAACTTTGGTAAGCCTGGGAACTCGGCATATCGTAACCTACCAACTGCATTCTGACAAATCCAAATCCATGGTGGATCCTACCCTGTGTATGGTAGATGATATTCCTGCCCTGACGCTTCTCAAACGATACCTCTGTGATGTGTACATTCGGAATAGTAAGACCCTCGAACAAGAGGTACGTCCCCACTGGGCCTTTTGTTCGGTTGATGCGGGAGGGGAAAAGCTGGCCCGGGATTTTGCCAATGCCTTCGGCGCCCCATTGGTGGTAGCCCATAAACAGCGGGATTATTCCCGGGCCAATACTATTGAATCCATCAATATCCTTTCTGCGGAGCCGATTGAAGGTAAAGTCTTGTGGATTGTGGACGATATGGTGGATACTGCAGGCTCCGTGACAAGCCTCATCGGGGCTTTAGCACCTTTAAGACCTGCAGAGATCAACATCATTGCCGTACATGCCATTTTCTCTCCCCCTGCTTCTCAACGCTTGAACCAGCTTTCAGCGCAAGGACTGTTACGCCGTATCATCGTAACCGATACGGTGTACTGTCCCTATTCAACCCCGGAAAAGATCCCCAACCTGGAGGTGGTCTCTTCTACAGAGTTATCCGCGAAGATCATCAGGGCCATTGTAAGTAACAGCCCCATAAGTAATCTCTTACAACCTTTTAATGCGGAAACCTATTTACGCTCCCCTAACCTGTTTCATCATGAGTAACTGCCCATCAGGGATTACCGGTGAAACCTCGACTTGCACGTTACGATCCTTCTTTCAAAACTCGCCAAAGGTACGCCCTTGCCGTCCTCCGTATCGAGGGCCACAACTCCTGGTTAAGGCTCTTTCTCGATCTGCTCCGGGGTATGGCGGTGGATCACCGCATTATGCTTCCACCTGCCGGAAAGGAGGAAGCCGATGACCAGGAGGGATGCGCCCCCCACTGCCGCGGGATAACCCAGGCCCACTCCGAAAATACCCCAGCCCAGGACCACCCCGAAGATATAACAGACCGGTACCCGCAGGACCACCGAGGAGACCACACTGGTAATCAGGGTGAACAAGGTGTGTCCTCCGCCGATTAAAAACCCGTTGATACAGAAGAAAAAGGGGATAATCAGGAATTCGACACTGAAGGCCCGGAGGAAGCTCACCCCCATCATGATCATCTCCGGGTCGTCGCCGAAGATCATCATGATCTGGGCGGGGAAGAGCCGAACCAGAATGAAGATGATCACCGTGATCACTGCGGAAATGACAATGCCGATCCGGCAGGCCTGTATCGCCCGGTCCATCCGGTTGGCCCCGATATTCTGGGCACTCATAGCGGAAATGGAGGCGCTCATGGCCTGGGTGGGCATAATACCGAAGCTGTTGAACTTAGACATCGCCCCTACCGCAGCAGAGGCGCTTACTCCGCCTACCATGTTTACGATACCCGTAATAAATAAAAAGGAAATGCTGGTTACCCCGTTTTGGATGCAGGTGGGCAGCCCGATTTTGAAGATCAGGATGAGTTGGTCTTTATCGATCTTAAAAGAGGAGCGCTTAAAATCGAACTGAAAGTTGTTCCGCCGCATATAGACGATACAGAGGAACATACTCAGGGCCTGGGAGATAATTGTGGCCAGGGCCGCTCCAAAGGCGCTCCATTTGAAGGCCGCCACAAAGAGCAGGTCCAGGATCACGTTGGTGATGCAGGCGATAAGCACGAAGTAGAAGGGATGCTTGGAATCCCCCATCCCCCGGAGGATCGCGCTGAAGGCGTTGTAACCGAAGATAAAGACCAGTCCCGCCACGGTAATGGTGAGGTAACGGTCGGATTCCCCATAGGATTCCGCGGGGGTCTTGATGAGGCGCAGGATCGGCCCCTTGAGCATCAGCATCAACAGGGTCAGGCCCAGGGCCATGATGAGCAGGAGGGTAATAAGAGTCGCCGTCGCCTTTCGCAGCCCCTCTTGGTTGCGGGCCCCCACATACTGGCCGATGAGGACCGTGGCCCCCATGGAGAGGCCGATGACCAAAAAGGTAAGGATCATCGTTACCTGCCCCCCGATATTAACCCCGGACATCCCGACGGTTCCGCTGAAATTCCCCACAATAAGCATATCCGCCACATTGTAACAGGACTGGACCAGGTTGGTCGCCAGAAAAGGAAGGGCAAAGCGGACCAGTTTTGTCAAAACCTTACCCTCGGAAAGATTGTTTCCCATAGTAGCCATTATCGTCACCTCTCTTTTATAGTACCTTCCTTCACCATTGGGGCGCATGTACGAGGACCGGCGGGTGTGGTAACCGGCCAAGCAATGCCGCTTCTGCATGGAAGTTCATCCAGCTATAACCCTTCTCTACTTATATCTATCCTTGCGGTAGGCCCTTCCTCTCATCTTTACCATAAAGAAGGTGCACCCTGCTACCCGTTGATGATCCAGAACAAAAGGGTATGACCCCTGTGAGGAGCAGCATAGAATGGTTTATCTTCCCGCGGCCTCCCTTGCCCTTGCACCATACCCATTAAAACCCTTTCCTGGAATCCAGCAAGAGGGTAACCGGACCATCATTGGTAGCCCGGACCTCCATGGAGGCCTGAAAAACACCGCTTTCACAAGAAAGCCCCTGTTCCCGGATCCGTTCCATGAAGTATTCGTACAAAGCCTTGGCAAGCTTCCTTTCAGCCGCATCCGAATAGGAAGGCCGTCTACCCTTTCGGGCATCTCCTAAGAGGGTGAACTGGGACACCACGAGGAGGCTTCCCCCCGTATCCTGCACTGAACGGTTCATCTTTCCCTGGGGGTCTTCAAAAATTCTCAAAACCGGGATCTTCTCCGCTAGGTAGCGGGCATCTGCCTCAGTATCCCCCTGGGCCACCCCTAAGTATACCAGAAGTCCTGCGTCGATTTTCCCCTGAAGGATTCCTTCCACAGAAACCGACGCATCCCGGACCCGCTGCACTACAGCCCTCATTTATCTCCCCTTAAAAGAAGCCCTGCCTGATGGAGGGCCACCCCTTCCAGCAGGATATCCTGCCCTTTTTCGGTGGACACGGGGAGTATCCTGCCCAGAACTTCCAAGGGCCGTTCAGGATTGACGGAAACGGCAAAATTAAACGTTACCGGTACGATACCTTCCAAGGTACTCCGGGTGTCGTATCCTACCAAAAGATTAAAGGAAGTGGCGTTTTGCAGAACCTCAAGATTGGTGGCCATGCCCCGCCATATCACATGACAATCTCGGTACAGCACAGGTTCCTTGTATACCTCCCCAAAGGTAAACCGGTCTTTCAGGGTATCAAACCCGGGAACTTCCATGTAGGATATGAGGAGCCGGGACTTGTTTTTAATGGTATCCGACGCATTAGATTCGAGAATTCGGTTCAAGGCGACTTTTGCCGCCTCATCCCGGTATTTAGTGAAGAGTTCCCGGGCCTTTTCGTAGGTGTCAAAGACCTGGTTTCTCGTTAAGATGTACCGATAACTCCCTCCTACTTGCACCGGTTCCTCCCGTTCCGTAGGATCCAAGGCGCTGGTGATAAGCCCTTCCCGTTCATTTCTGGGGAAAAACATGCGAACCGGCAACCTAATTCCGGTAACCTTGATGAGGACCCCTCCGGCTATCACCAGTCCTATGAGGAGTCCCAACATGAGTATCAGGATACCTACCTTGCTTGGAGGCGCCAAAGGCGGAGGTGGGAAGAGCTTAGCCAGTCCTCCTGATTCAATCCATGCGGAAAGGTTTTCGGTTCCTGAGTATTTGCGGATTACTTTGAGGGCTTTGTTTGCGATCTTATTCCGCTCATCTTGATCTTGGACTTCAAGGTAGAAATCCACTGCCCGGTCAGTTTCTCCCCTGCGAAGGTAGAGCACCGCTAAACCGAGTAAGACCGAGGGGTCCCGCATTTTTATATCCCGGGCTAGTTTAAAATAGGTAAAGGCCAGGTTAAACACTCCGGTATGCAGATAAGAAACGGCCAGAACATAGTAATAGGTATAAATACCCCGGTATCGGTTTACCTCAGGTTCGAGGACTTTGATGGCTCTATCATAACTTTTCCGCCTTAACAAACGGACTGCCTTGGTGAGGATAGGATCAAGCTTCATTGATTACAGTATATCCACAGTATACGTTAGTTGTGCTCATCTTCCTGCGCTACAATCTATTGGACTTGTTCGATAACCCGGTTGGTTATCGCGGACCTTAGTCCGACACACGTCTTGCAAAATGCTCGGCATTTTGCTGTTTTTATCGGAATTTGTTCAAAAACTTCAGTTTTTCAACAACTCTATTCTCTGAAATCCACGCCCCCCTCGCGGGCGCAAAAATCAGAGCGCTTCCTCGATGAGGCGGCAGAGATTTTGGAAGTTCCCGCTGCGCTGTTCCCGGGGACGGGGCAGGGATATGTCAAGGCAGCCTTCGATGCCGCCGTCTTTCATGCGTATCACCCGGTCGGCAAGGTAGACTGCTTCCTCAATGTCGTGGGTTACCAGGATTACGGTAACCTGCAGGGACTTCCATAATGCATCCAGATCTCGCCGAAGCCGGGCACGGGTAAACGCGTCCAACGCTCCGAAGGGTTCATCAAGCAGCAGTAGTTCTGGTTTCCTGCACAGCGCCCGTGCCAAGGCTGCTCGCTGGGCCATGCCGCCGGAAAGGCTGCGGGGATAGGCCTTTTTCCAGCCCTCCAATCCAACAAGCCCCAGCAGATGGTTGATTTCCTCGCCTGTTTTGGCATCTGCCTTGGTGGGAAATGCCAGGCGCAGGTTTTCTTCTACCGTGAGCCAGGGCAAAAGCCGGGGCTCCTGAAACATAAAGCCAAAACGGGAACGGCTTGGGTGCTGGAGGGGACTGGCAAAATCAATGTGTCCTGCGTCCGCTGTCTCAAGACCCGCGACCAGACGCAGGAAGGTCGTCTTCCCGCAGCCGCTTGGCCCCAGGATGACGGTAAAACTTCCGGCAGGTATCACGAGATCAAGGTCATGGACCGCTCGTACCTCTTTACCCTGATTCCGAAAGGTACGGCTTAGGCCCCGTATGGATAAGATGTTGGGAGGGGCTGATTCAGCCATTCGCCCCCCAATTCCTGTCCTCTGGGTCCGTAGAAATGGCTTTTGCCAGGGCACGGAACAGCGCGTCGAATAGCAGCCCAAGAAAACCTATGGTCAGTATGCCGGCAAAAACCTGATCGATCCGTGCCATTTCCTGCGCGTCGCTTATCAGATAGCCGAGTCCCGCAGCAGAGGCGAAGAGTTCTGCCCCTAAAAGCGCCCGCCACGCGTAACCGAATCCCAGCCTAAATCCCGTAACTAGCTGCGGCAGGGCTGCAGGAACAAGAATCCATCGCAGATGACGGAAAAAGCCCAGTTCCAACGAACGGGATAGCTCAAGCCAGCGGCCGTCCATCGAATCGAAGCCGCCCAGGGCATTAAGGAAAACTGGAAAAAATGTGGCCAGTACAATAACCGCCAGTTTCGAAGCTTCCCCGATTCCAAGCCAGAGTATCAAGAGCGGAATCATCGCAAGGGGTGGGACCGAACGAAAAAATTCCAGAATACCATGAAAAAGTTTTCTGAGCCGGGGACTATAGTGGAACATAAGAGCCAAGGGCAGGGCAAGGCATACGGAAATTCCGTAACCCCCGAATACCCGGTACAGGCTTATCCCAATATGACGGCCCAGTTCCCCCCGCTGTAACAGATCGAGCCAGGCAGAACCCACTTTTTGCGGGGACGGGACGAGGTATGCATTCACAAGCCCCATAGCGCAAAGAATCCACCACAGCCCAAGAAGGGCTACCGGCAGCAGGCAGAGATACAGCCCATCGATCCAGCACTTTGAAAGGCCGGAGGCGAATCTTTTCATTATTATGGCAGGGTCTTGGGAAGCACTTCCCGGGAAGCAAAGAAACCCTCCCCAGGCCTACGGAGAATAGCAGCGGAAAGGTGTTTCTTGTAGGCAAGATACGCTTCCTGCTCTTGTACCGTACCGCTGCCGTCTTGAAAAAGGCTGACCTTCTTTCGGAAAACCTGGTCAAACAATTCCCGGGGCGGCCAATATCCCCGCCGCCTTTCCTTTATCTGCACCTCGAAGTACAGGACTCCCGAAACCGCTTCCGGTGCTTCCCGGGGCGCGGCTCCCCGGTCAACGCGGAAGCGCTCAGGCCGCCGTGTTCTGATGCGGGTAACCAACTCCACACACTCGGCGATTCCGGTTCCCGGAAAACCTGACAGGAACTGTATATCCTCCCGTTCAGGCGGCGCTTCCGGGGATAAATCAATAAAGGCCCGCTCAAAAAGCCGAAACATCAGAGCAGAAGCGATAATTTGGGTGGGCCCGCAGTAGGCGTACAGAGAGGCCGGGGAAAACTCAAGAATTTCGCCCTTATCCCGGACCGCAATGACCTTGTTCGGCATACACCGGTTCCGTAATTACTTACCGTAAGCAACGGGCAGAATGAAGTCCCTGGGATCCACCTTCTGGGTTATCATGTTCTGTTCAAAAAGAAAATCCACGTCCCCAGTCAGCGCCGGTATATCACTCGGTTCCAGTGATAAAGCCATCCCGCTCCATTCGTAGAGCCTCATGCCATCAGCCTCGGAGATATTCTGGATCCGTGAACCTATCGCCACTGCCTCTGCGGTATTCGACAGAATCCATGAATAGGCTTCTTTTTGCGTGTCCAGGTAAATCTGCAGCAGCTCAGGATAGTTTTTGGCAAAATCCGGGCGAACCGCGCTGAGCAGGAGGGGCGTAACATAGCCGTCCGCAGTGAACAGCACCTTCATCCCCGCCTCTTGGTCGCGGATAATCAGGGCCGCGGCCTGAAGCGCCCCATCAACCTTACCGGAAAGTAGGGCAGCACGGGCGTCCGGCAGGTCCATCTGAATGAAGTTTACATCTCCTGGGCTCATTCCTTCAGAAACGAGCCCAGCGATAAGCATCTGATGGAGAACCGTTCCCTTAGGACCGGCCACGGTTTTCCCTTGAAGCTCCCGTATCGTCTGGGGCCCTGCAGGACCAGTCAAGAGCGCAAAAGTTTGTTTGGGCCTGCTTACCACCGCGGCTGCTTCCACGGGGTTTCCCGCGGCATTTGCCAGAATAAGCGATGTCGAGTTGATAACCGAAGCTATATCCAAGGACCCTGCTGCCATAGCCTGGGTCTGTTGGGCGCCGGACGTGATGGTATGCCAATGAACCGTAACATTTTTTGGGGAAAAAGCCTTTTCCAGCAGCCCTTTTTCCTTCATTACCATGATTTGCAGGTTAAAGGGCGATTCCACAAACGAAATGTTAACTTCCGCGGGATAGCCTTCCTTTTTACTGCCGGCAAAGGCCAGCGCAGAGATAACAAGTCCCAGCCCTGCAAACGTACAAACCTTTGAAAAACCCATTCCATACCTCCTTAAAGTTGAACCGGCTTTAAAAGGCCTTGCATTTTGAAGCCGGTTCTTATCATAGACTTGTTCGAGAATCAACCGGCTTCCCGAACAAGTCCAATTTTTCAAGGGCTAAGCCATGTTTATATGTTATATCTTTCTAACAGAATAGTCAAGCAGGTGAACCCACGGCGCCTTCCTTGCCGGTCTCAGGATGGGGTGTCATGGAAAGAACCAGGGAGCCCTATTTCCCAGACCGATGAACATAAATCCCTCCGTTGCATGAGCCCGTTCAAAAGCGTCAGTTTCAAACCTCGATTAGGGTTGAAAACTCAGCTAAGTAGATACCCGGCTCAAGGCGGCCTTTCCCGGGTCCTGGGGGAGCGATTCTCTCCTCTTTTCAGCCCCCTACGCCTCCTCCTGAACTGCACCGTCAACCAGGACCAGTCCTACGAATCTTACAACCGCTACCCCATGCCCCCGGCTCTTTGAGGCTGAGCCCTTACCAGACAGAGGCGGGCTTGTACCATATCAAGGGGTATGGCTACAATAGAGCTATGTTAGATAAACTTACCCAGAAAATATCCGATACACTTCGGACTATTTCCGGCAAGGCCATCATTACGGAAAAAAATATCAACGATGCAGTAGAAACCATCAAGATGGCCCTGCTAGAAGCGGATGTAAACCTCCGAGTAGTCCGTCGCTTTGTCAATGCCACCCTGGATGAGGCCAAGGGGGAGAAGGTCCTCCGCTCGGTTAATCCGGGACAGCAGTTTGTTAAGATCGTCCATGACAAGCTGGTGTCCTTCCTGGGGGATACTAAACAGGACCTGCACTTGAAGGGGCCTGATACCCTTTCCTGTATCCTCATGCTGGGACTTCAAGGTTCAGGAAAGACCACGAGCTCTGCTAAGCTGGCCCTGCGTCTCAAGAAGGAGGGGAGACATCCCTTACTGGTAGCGTGTGACTTGGTCAGGCCTGCAGCTATAGACCAGCTTGCGATTCTGGGGAATCAAGGGGAGGTCCCGGTCTATCAAGGAGCAGGCGCTACCGACAGCGTCCAGGTCTATAAAGAAGCGGTGAACTGGGCGCGGCAGAACCTGATCGATACCCTGATCATTGATACCACCGGCCGGCTTCAGATAGATGAACCGATGATGGCCGAGCTTTCCCGTTTGAAGAACGAAGCTGTGCCTGATGAACTGCTCCTGGTGGCAGATTCCATGACCGGTCAGTCTGCGGTGGATATAGCCAAAGTGTTTGATGAAAAGGTAGGCATTACCGGGGTGGTGCTAACCAAATTCGATTCCGATACCCGAGGCGGAGCAGCCTTGTCGCTGAAAACCATCACCGGTAAACCGCTCAAGTTCGTTGGTACCGGGGAAAAACTCGAAGACTTTGAACCTTTCCATCCGGATCGAATTGCAAGCCGGATCTTGGGTATGGGGGACGTGGTGAGTCTCGTGGAAAAAGCCCAGGCGGTGATCGACCAAAAAGAGGCGGAAGTCCTGCAAAAAAAGATGGAAAAGGAGACCTTTACCTTGGAGGACTGGCTTAAGCAGCTCCGGTCGATGAAGAAGATAGGCTCTCTCCAATCTATGCTCGATATGATCCCTGGGATGGCGGGAAAAGTAAGCGAAGAAGATATTACCAAAGAGGATTTCAAAACTCAAGAGGCTATATTAACCTCTATGACCCGAAAAGAACGGTTGAACCACCTGATCATAGGCCCTTCCCGGCGTTCCCGTATAGCCCGGGGCTCCGGTACCTCCGTGGCGGAAGTAGCTCGGCTCCTCAAAAAATTTGAAAAGATGCG
>JAIRLU010000121.1 GCA_031259215.1 Treponema sp.
TTCCCCGAAAGCGTCATGCTGGTTTTTAGCATAGCCAGCCAATCAGAAAAAGTCAAGAATAAAATCGTAAAATTTGTAAAAAAATACCGGCCACCACCCTGGTATCAGCTCTCCCGCCAGCGGGAAGCGATTTTTTGCTGCACCAGGACTTCATGGGAGGCCTTTACCGGTACGTTTCCCAGGCCCGGATTTCCAGCCCTTTCTCCCGCTGGTACTCAAGGGCGTCAATGAACTCCTTGGCTACCTTGATATTGGTGAAAAGGGGAATATCCAGGTCCACGGCCATCCGGCGGATGAGGTAATTGTTCTTAAGTTCCGTCTCCCGGTTGTCCTTGGGCACGTTGATGATCATGTCAATTTCCCGGCGCTTGATAAAGTCCACAATGTTCGGTTCCTTGGACTCTAGGGGCCAGTAAAGGGGGGTAACTGCCATGCCATGAGAACCGAGAAATTGAGCCGTACCCCGGGAAGCGTACAATCCATACCCCATAGCAATCAGCTTCCGGGCAGAATCCACAAAGTCCGCTTTATCCCCAATAGGCCCGGTGGAAAGGAGGATCCCCTTCTTGGGAATCCGGTATCCCACGGAAAGCAGGGCCTTGAGGAAAGCGTCGTGGAGTTCCGTGCCGATACACCCCACTTCTCCGGTAGAGGCCATCTCTACCCCGGAAACCGGATCAACCCCGTGGAGCCGGGAAAAGCTGAACTGCGCGGCCTTGACCCCCACCCATTCCAGGTCCAGGGCCGAAGCCGGGGCCTTTTGTACGGGCTCGTCCAGCATGGCCTTCACGGCCATTTCGATCATGTTCACCCGGCTTACCTTGGAACAGAAGGGGAAACTCCGGCTGGCCCGGAGATTGCACTCGATCACCTGGACCCGGTTCCGCTGGGCCAAAAACTGAATGTTGAAAGGCCCGGTTATGTCCAGGGCTTTGGCAATGTGGGAACTGATCTTGTGGATCTTCCGAATGGTTTCGATGTAGAGCCGCTGCGCAGGGAGCACCACTGTGGCATCCCCGGAATGAACCCCGGCGTTTTCAATATGTTCGGTGATGGCGTGGAAGAGAATCTCCCCCCGTTTGGCTACCGCATCGATTTCGATTTCCTTGGAATTATCCACGAACTTGGAGATCACCACCGGATGCTCCGCAGAAACGTCCGTAGCCAAGTTCAAGAAGGTTTCCAGGCTCTCGTCATCCCAGGCCACGTTCATGGCAGCCCCGGAGAGCACGTAACTGGGTCGAATGAGCACGGGGTATCCCACGGTTAGGGCAAAGGCCTTCGCAGAAGGCAAGTCGGTGAGCTCTTTCCAGGGGGGCTGTTCGATTTTGAGATCATCCAGGAGCGCGGAAAATTTGTGCCGATCCTCGGCCATATCAATGGATTGCGGTGATGTGCCGTAGATCAGGACTCCGGCATCGTAGAGTTTCGTGGCTACGTTATTGGGAATCTGGCCTCCCATAGAAAGGATCACCCCTTCAGGCCGTTCCCGTTCATAAATATCCAGAATCCGCTCCAGGGTCAGTTCCTCGAAATAGAGCCGGTCGCATACGTCGTAGTCGGTGGAGACCGTTTCCGGGTTGCAATTCACCATGATGGTGTAGCGGCCCAGCTTCCGGGCGGTTTCCACGGCGTTGACGCAGCACCAGTCGAATTCCACGCTGCTCCCGATGCGGTAGGCCCCGGAACCCAGCACCATCACCCCCCGGCCAGAAAGAGCCACATCATCCCGGGAACCGCTTCCCAGTCCTGCAGTCCCGTAAGTCATATAGAGGTAATTGGTCTTGGCCGGATATTCCGCAGCCAGGGTATCTATTTGTTTGATCTGGGGCCGCAGGCGGTAATCTTCCCGGAGCATCCGTATCTGAGACTCGGAAAGTCCCACCAATGCACCGATTCGGGCATCGGAAAAACCCATACGTTTGGCCCTAGCCAGCACGTCAAAGGGTACGGATGGGTTCTGCTGCTGAGGCTCTGGAACCGCTTCTCCGGGATGTTCAGGCTTTAGGTTTCTCAAGGCCTTTTCGGTTTCCAGGACATGGGCGATTTTGGCGAGGAACCAGCGGTCGATCTTAGTAAGCCGGTGGATCCGGTCTATGGACCAGCCTTCTGCCAGGGCCCGATAGATGACAAAGATCCGCCGGTCCGTGGGCTTGGTCAGGGCCTCCTGGATTTTCCCGGACCCAATCCCGCAGAGGCTGTCCTCACTGGCAAGCCCTGGGGCGCCGATGCCGGTCATCCGCAGGGCCTTCTGGAGGGCTTCTTCAAAGGCCCGGCCTATGGACATGACTTCCCCCACGGACTTCATCTCCGAACCGATGCGGGTTTCCACATGCTTGAACTTGGTGAGGTCCCAGCGAGGCACTTTCACCACGCAGTAGTCCAAGGCAGGCTCGAAACAAGAGCTGGTTATCCGGGTAATACGGTTTTCAATCTCCGCCAGGGAGAAGCCCAGGGCGAGTTTGGCTGCCACAAAAGCCAGAGGATAGCCGGTGGCCTTGGAAGCCAGGGCAGAACTCCGGGAAAGCCGGGCGTTTACTTCTATAATCCGGTAATCCTCTGAGGCAGGATCCAAGGCATATTGGATATTACATTCCCCAACGATCCCCAAGTGGCGAATCACCTTGAGGGCAATGCTCCGGAGCTTGTGATATTCCGAGTCTGTAAGGGTCTGAGAAGGGGCCACCACGATACTTTCCCCGGTATGGATCCCCAGGGGATCGAAGTTTTCCATATTACACACGGTGATACAGTTATCATAGGCGTCCCGGACCACCTCGTATTCGATCTCCTTCCAGCCTCCGAGCCATTCTTCCACTAAGATTTGAGGAGCCTGGGAAAAAGCCCGGTCACAACGCCCCAGGAGGACTTCTTCATTGCGACATATCCCTGAACCCGCTCCCCCCAGAGCGAAGGCCGCCCGGACCATCAGGGGATAGCCGATTTCCCGGGCTGCGGCTGCGGCCTCTTGGGTATTGGTAACTGCGATGCTCCGAGGGCTTTTGACCTGAATTTCGTTCAAACGGCTCACAAAGCGTTCTCGGTCTTCGGTGTCTTCAATGGCTGTAATCGGGGTACCCAGGACTTTGACCCCGTAGCGCTCCAGCAGCCCTTCCCGGGCCAAAGCAACCCCGCAGTTCAGGGCAGTCTGACCGCCAAAGGCTAAAAGGAGGCTGTCCACCTGCTCCTGCTCGATTACCTGGGCCACATATTCGGGGCTTACGGGGAGGAAATAGGTAGCGTCCGCCATGCCTTCACTGGTTTGAATGGTGGCGATGTTGGGATTGATGAGGACCGTTTTGACGCCCTCTTCCCGTAAGGCTTTGAGGGCCTGGGAACCGGAATAATCGAATTCCCCGGCCTGTCCGATTTTAAGCCCCCCGGAACCGAGGACCAAGACCTTGTGTACCCCATTATGTATCATTTTTTTTCCTTTTCTAAAAGCGTTTTTTCCTAAAAGCGTCTTGATTCTTCCTTATCTTCTCAATCTTTACTAAGATCACCTGAGGATCTTAGTAAAATCCCCCTATGATTCTTAAAAATAACCCCTATGATTTCCTAAAACCCTCCGGTGATTTTCAAAAATCTCCTGATGCTTTTTAAAAACGCATGATGTCTATTTAAAAAATGGCGGAACGAATCAATAGAGTTGTTCAGAAACCTCAGTTTCTGAACAACTTCCGCTTAAAAAACAGCAAAATGCGGAACATTTTACAAGACTTGTTCAATAACCAACCGGGTTATTGAACAAGTCCAATGAACTGGTCTATAAGAAACTCCGTGTCCCGGGGACCAGGACAACCTTCAGGATGGAACTGGACCGCAGAAAAAGGCCCTTGGGTAGACCGGATACCTTCAATGGTACCGTCGTTGGCGTTGATAAACCAGGGTTCCCAAGTCTTGGGCAGGGTATCCCCCCGCACTGCATACCCGTGGTTTTGACTGGTAATGTAACAGCGTTTAGTCCCTACTTCGATGCAGGGCTGGTTCTGACCCCGGTGGCCGTAAGGCAGCTTGTAGGTGTCTGCTCCTGCAGCCAAGGCCATGATCTGATTCCCCAGACAGATCCCAAAGATGGGCTTACCTCGGTCAAAGGCATGGCGGATCGCTGCAATGGTTTTACTACAGGCCTTAGGATCTCCAGGGCCGTTGGAAAGAAACAGGCCGTCATACTCAATGTCCCTGAGATCCTGATCCCAGGGAAGACAAAGGACTTCCACTTCCCGGGCAAGCAGGCAGCGCAAGATATTTGCCTTGGCCCCACAATCAATGAGAGCTATCCGGGGGATCTTTGCTGCCTCGCTACCTAGGGGTCTTAAGGTCTTAGGTTCTTTGGGGGAAACATCCGCCACTGGATGGGAGAGGATCCCTGAATCCAGGGTTACTTCCCGACTCCCCTCGAGGAGGATCTTACCTTGCATGACCCCTTGTTCCCGTAAACGGCAGGTGAGGGAACGGGTATCTATACCGTAGATTCCAGGAATCTGGTATTTCTCAAGCCATGCAGAAAGAGAAATCCCTGATGAAAAGTGACTTGGTTCCTCGCAAACCTCGGCAACCACAAAACCTGCAACCTGAATCCGATGGGATTCAAAGTGAAGGGGAATACCCTGATCGTCCACATAGGGCTCCCCGGTTTTAGGTTTGACCGGAATCCCATAATTTCCCATCAAAGGATAGGTGGAAACCAGAATCTGTCCTCGAAAACTGGGGTCTGTCAATGCCTGAGGGTAACCGGTCATGCCTGTGGTAAAGACCACCTCCCCGGCCTGGGATCGGGGGTTTCCGAAAGACCAGCCTGTATATTCGGAACCGTCTTCTAAAACAAGGGTCCCTTGGCGAACCGGCGGTACTGCAGAAATGCGTTTTTTCATGATTTCTCTCCCTCGATGATATAGACATAGAGCATACCTTATGGTAGACTAAAATTCATAGTATGACAAGAATAGCCCAGTGGTCTCACCTCCGTCGTATAGAGGAACCCTAGAGGGGTTAGTCTGCTTGATGGGGAATGTCAGGTCCCCTTTCCAAAGGTCTAGAAGCTGTATTATTTACATAGAATGAAATGATCAAGAGGTATTTTTATGGGAGAAGATAGTTTTATTGCATGGAAAGATATTTATTCAGTGGGTATAGCCCAAATTGATGAACAGCATCAAGAATTGATTAACCTTACACAGCGTCTCCATCAGGCTTGTCTCGGTGGGACTGAGGCAGGCAGGTTTTATTTTAAGAAAGCCATGCACGATCTGGTGAATTATGTAACCTTTCACTTCTCTGCAGAAGAAAAGCTTATGGAAAAGATTGGGTTTCCCGGATTACCTGAACATAAGAGAGAGCATGAGAATTTTGTGAAGAAAGTACTTATGGATGTTAAAAACTTTGAGAGCGGCAAGGCAATCGTTCCCAATACCTTTGTCCGGTACCTGCGACAGTGGATATTAACCCATATTGCTCAAACGGATCAGCAGTATGGAATCTATGTTACCCAGAGTCTGTACAAGCAAGGATCCGATGAACCGTTAATCTAAGTTCGATGTTCTACGCCTGAAGCTCTTCTAGACGGAACGACCTCAAATAGGCCACGGGTATGCAGGTGCCATGTCTAATGAAAGATCAAAAGAAGAGGATAAAAAGGACCTGGCGTCGAGGATGAGAATGGTTTCAGGGATTAAAACTATGTATTTTTTCGAAATCTGATAGGGGGAAAAAGTTTCTTAATAGAGTTGTTCAAAAACTTCAGTTTTTGAACAAATTTCAATAAAATGCGGAGCATTTTGCAAGACTTGTGAGATAACCAACCGGGTTATCGAACAAGTCCAATGAGGATTTTATTGAGTAGCCCATCATACGGTTTGGAACACCACCATGTCTCTGGTTAATGGCCGTTGAAATTCATCATGCTTTGAAGGGAGAGAGAAACTGTCTGTACATGAGATTGTGAAGGTAAGCCGCTTTCTTTAAGATTGCTGGTTGTTGTCTTACCTTTCATTGACATAAGCCCCTTCAGGAGATATACTTATTATCATAGATCCTTATCAGGAGATAGGGGTCTTATTCACTGGATGTACCGCGTATATGCAGGGGAGTAATTTTGTCTTATAGAGAAAATAACTAAGGCAGAATTATTAGAATTCGATCCATCGTTAATGATGTTTTGGCTCAGAGTGATGGATCGGATGCGTAGTGAGTGGTTCCCGTTCGGTTTAGGTGAAATCCTGAATCGACCGGGAATTTTGAAAGCGCTCGAGTATAGCATGAAATGGGCGGGCGTAGTCCTGCATGAGGATGAAGGCTTATCCCCTACCCCACATAATCTGCAAGTTTTCTATAGGTTTGATTCACTACCTGCTTTACCTCCAGATCCGCATTTTCCCCTAAGTCGTCGATGAGGGCCTCCATACTGGCGAGGCTTTCGTTTAGGCTGGTATGAAAGCCTCGGGAACAGGTAAACCAGTAATTACCTGCACCATCAGTCAAAAGGCAGATAAACCCTAAATCCTTCTTGTTGGTTTTCCATACCGCCGGGCTTACCAGGTCTGGGAGGAACGTGAGCAGGGCCGGAAGGTTCTCCCGGGAATTGAACCGTTCTTTTCGAGGCCATTGCTTTTCCAGAACCCCTTCAAGGTCCAATGAGGCTGCCAGGGAAAGGATGAGTTCCAACTTCTCTCCCTGCAGCAGGGTATAGACGCCTCCCAGGGTAATCCTGCCTCGTAGGCCCTTATACATAGACAGGGGATCGGTTCCACAGTGATCTTTTACCTTAACTAGCCGTTCCCAGGGGAGGGAAACCAGTTTTTTCCCTTTAACCGTCCCAATCTCAAACACTTCATCCCCAATCTTAATGGTATGGGTAAAGTCCCGTATCCGTCTGGGCGAGGCCTCTGGGCTTGGTTCCTTGGCCGTAGGCCTGAACGTCCTTGCCCCCAGGCGTTCAAATAAGGTATCGCTTATTTTTTCTAAGGCCTTTCGTGAAAGGGGAGAAACCGACATGGCATACATTCGGGTAGTCCGCACGATTTCACCGGCTACGATGTATTCGGGATTCATCCTGAACATCACTGAACCAGGATGAATCAATATCCGATCCGCGGTGAGGCTTCGATACATGTCCCGGCCTTCTCGAACACAGACAAACTGGATAAGCCCCCGGGCCACTGCACAGAGGTAGTCTTCAGTTTGGAAAAATGGAACCCTTGAAAGAATAGGAATCTTAAGCCCACTGACAATTTCCCCAAGCTGGGCGGTAACATTGATAATTTCCTTCATAGCTCGTTCATCCAGGTAATTTTTTTCGCAAAATTGCCCCTTGTTACGGGCATCTTGATATGCCTGATAGAGTTTAAGATAAGAAACAAAATCCCCTCCGGGGTCCCGGAAACGGTGGTGAGCCTTGCGGGCATCGGTTTCCTCTCCTGGAGGCAGGATATACGGGCTTTGGGTCGAAAGAAAGGCTGCGGCGATGAGGGTCTCTTGGATTATCTGGGGATAGTGCAAGATAGCCTCTACAATGATCCGGGATTGCCGGGGAGGCAGGGGAAACTCGGTCATCAGTTTTCCTATCTTGGAAAGGGTCCGATCCGTTTCCAGGGCGTTCAGGAGGTTCAGGGTCTCAATGGCCGCGATGAGTCCCTCCCGGTTTGGGGGGGCAATGAAATCAAATTCCTCAAATGCGGTGAGCCCCAGGTCCGCCATGCGGAGTACTACTTCGGAGAGGTCCGTACGGTAGATTTCTTCGGTAGTAAAGAGGAGCCGGTTTTCAAAATCCTTCCGGGTGTAGAGCCGGTACGCGGTTCCCGGCTGGGTACGTCCGGCCCGGCCCTTGCGCTGATTTGCCGATGCCTTGGACACGGGGCCTTCCACCAGGCTTGAGGTGAAAGTCCGAGGATTATAGTAGTTGAGTTTGGATAAGCCTGAATCGATCACCGTAGTAATACCGTCGATGGTAACTGAGGTTTCCGCAATATTGGTGGCAATCACTACCTTGGTTTTTCCCAAAGGAGCCCCTTCAAAGACCCGTTCCTGTTCTTCCTTACCGAGTCGACCATAGAGGGGGACTAGGTGCAGATACGAAGCCAGCGGACTCGAGACGAGCCGGTTCATGCAGTCCTTGATCATCTTTTCACCGGACAAAAAGACCAAGATATCCCCGGACCGCTCTTCATTGATGACTCGTTCGATAATGGCATCGATCTTGTCTAAAATGGCGTCTATGGCGGTTTGTCCCCCTGGTGGGGATCCCGGCGTTGGCAATACTGCCGGGGGATCGTAGATGAGGGTAACCGGATAGGTAATCGCATCAATTTTTACCACTGGACATTCCCCAAAATATGCGGAAAAGACCTGAGCATTAATAGTCGCCGAAGATACAATTACCTTAAATTCCGACCGTATTTCCAGGACCCGCTTCAACAAGCCCAAGATAAAATCAATGTTGAGACTCCGCTCATGGGCCTCATCCACAATAATGCTGCCGTATTTGGAAAGGTAGGGATCCAGTTTCATCTCCTGTAAGAGGATACCGTCAGTCATGATCTTGATCGCCGTGGAAGGATCGGTTTTATCTTCAAAACGCATCTTATACCCCACGATCCCGGGTAAGGTACATCCCAGTTGGCGGGCGATAAACTCACTGACCGAAACCGCGGCAATCCGCCGGGGCTGGGTTACCCCGATAACGCCATTGTTCGTATATCCTGCATCGTGAAGTATCACCGGCAGTTGGGTAGTTTTTCCTGAACCGGTGGGACTTTCTACCACCACCACTTGATTGGCTTCGAGCGCTTTCAGTATGAGGTCTTTATGTTCATATACAGGAAGTTGTAGATAATTCATAGGTTTATGATAGAATACATCCATAGGGAACGCATAGCCAGGAACTGATGGAACCCTCCTTTATTCGGCTATCATACATCGAATTCTCCGCATTATGGAATGGGGAATCCTTGGGACGGTAGGGCATTGACTCAGGGGATTCAATCCATAGCTCCAATGGACACCCCGGGGATTTTATACGGGGGTAGGGCCTTTTTACATGGAAATAAAGAACAAACTCCCTTCAAGCGGCCGACGGGAGTCGAACCCGCGTCACGAGCTTGGGAAGCTCGGGTAATACCGTTATACAACGGCCGCTTGAAGGAAGCTTAAGATAACTTTATTATCCTCTAAGAAAATTTTTTTGTCAATATACCCATAGAGCTTTTATAGATACAGGTAAAAAATTGGGAGAAGATCTAAAAAGTATGCCTAACCCTTCACGAGGTCTCTCCTTACCTATCGGCACACCTGGATCGCCCGTTATCTGAGATAGGTCGGTCAAACGATGGTGCATAATCCGGCGCCCCTGTTGTTTCTCACTTTCCAGCGTCAATTTCAGGTTTCCTTGAGTAATGGGGCCCTGCTCAGCACCTTGAATTTGGGGATACCCTGGTCTTTACTCAGAAGCCATATCCTTAGATTTAATATATCGTGCAAGCTTAAAATCTTGAATCTTGATGTGACTAACCAGCCAATCTCCAATACTGGCGTGAACTTCCTTGATCAATGCTTCAGAAGGGCCTGACCATATCAAACGGTGGGTTAAATCCTTAACCTTCTCTTTAAACGTGTTATGATACCGTTTGTGATTCGGATAATCGGGGTAGTTATATTTTTGTTGGATTTTCTCTTCATCAAAAAAATGTTTAATGGTATAGGTGTTCAGAAAATTCAGATTTTTCGTCAATTCTTCACTTCCCTTTCCCGCCTGGCATGTATCCAACAGGTTGTTGATTGCTTCAAATAACTGTTTATGCTGCGTATCTATTATCTCATGACCAGTTTCTAACGTACTATCCCAACGATATGCCACCATGAACGTTCTCTCCTTAAGTATAGTACTGAGCCTTGTTACGCTACATTCGAGGCTCCCTCAATGCTACGGCGCTTATTCTATCCTATGGATAGGTTTTATTCAAGAGGTGGAAAATATCCTGTACTATCCCGGCCTGAACGCTCTAACAGGTACACCTCCGCTTCTATGGGCAGGTATGCCCTACCGAAATCAGTCGGTAACTGGGACCGATACCTGAGAATATACGACCCTGTAGGATGAGAGGCGATGCTTTCTATGATAGGCCCAATCCCTTCGGGTCGATAAAGGGACACAAGCTGCCCGCCGGTCTGATCGCAGAGATACTGAAGGGCTTCATCCCCTGGATTCCCCCCGACTATAAACCCATGAAACACAATACCGTTGTTCGCAAGATAGGCAGCCATCTCCGAAAGGGTATACTGTTCAAAAGCAAGATCTCCCAAGCCGCCTGCTCCTACAAACACCACCGCCCGCTTCTTTTCACCGGGAAGCAGATCCGTAGCGGCAAGCCGCAGTCCCAAGTCAAAACGCCACCGGGGGGTGTAGGATGCCCTATTTCCTTGGGCACTCTGGGACCAATGAGCCTCGTCGGTCCGTTCCTTCAGGGGCTGCTCACTGGCAGAAATAAGGGAGACCACCTGCCCTTTAAGACTCTTCCTAATATCCCGGACCGCGGCAGCTAAATCATCTTGAAGCCCCAGGGTCTGCGGGGATCGCTCCATAAGGATAGCTATATCCGCAGTTTCGGATCGATAGGCTGCACCTACAAATTCTTGCTCCGCCACGGTATAGTCTTTCTCGCTCAGAAGAAAATTCCGGCCATCAAGCCCTAGCATGGGCCGCCGAAGCCGGTCTTGAACCGAAATTTCCAGGGTAACTTGGGGAAAGTTATCCGCCACCACCCGATCTATCTGCACAAAAAGTCCCGCTGCCATATCGGTAAACCGGGTCATCACCGCGACTTCGTTTTCCTGAAAATTGGCGGCTAATACATTGCCGTTCTGGTCCATGGCAGCTCCCACAATACGCATCTGGGAATTACCTGCCACACCCATTTCCTGAATGACCGCAGAATCAGGGTTAATAAGGAGCAGCCGATTGGTATCCGCTACCAAGAGCCGGCCATCAGGAAGAAGCCGGAGGCTTTCAGGACCAGTCAACCCTTCCTGAATGAGCACCCCCAGGTACGTTCCGTTCCGGTCAAACACATAGATCCGTTTTGCTACGCTATCCGCTGCATATACCCTACCGTTTCGGACTGCGATACCCGTAGGAGAAAGAAAACCCGGAAACCCCGGGCTTTTGGTACCCAGGGAGAGAATAAAAACCCCATCAGGATCAAACTTGGAAATCCGGCAATTACCATAATCCACCACATACAGATAGTCCTCTTCATCTATCGCCAAATTCTGGGGCCCCACAAACATCCCGTTTCCCCATCCCTTGGTTCCGATATAGGATTGCCACTCTCCAGTGCTGGTAAGCACGCTCACCCGTCCCCCGCGGTATTCTGAAAGGAAAAGTCTACCGTCTTTTCCTCTTACGAGATCATAGGGCCGGTCAAACCCATTAAGAGGACCTCGCTGGCGCTGCCGGACTATACCGTTTACGTCAATACGGACGAGTTCATTACTCCCGTAAGCCACCACCCAGGCAGACCCATCTTCCAGGGGTAAAACCGCGGTGGGCTGTTTAAAAATAGTTATCGAATCATATCGACCAGGATACCGACCTGCGGCTACATACCGGATACCATCATCAAGGACGGGTAAGAGATTACGCCGGTTCCGCACCGTTTCAATACGACTGCCGAGCAACAGGGCATCTTCTGAGGCAGGGCTGTATGCGGAGGCAGCTAAACCCCACTGCCGGAGCGCCGTTTCTTCCAGGCCAGACCGATAATAGGCCCGTCCCAGCCAATCCATGATGAGAGGCTCCCCCGGCCGAAACGACAGGGCTTGTTCAAACGAAAGGATCGCCTCGTTAAAGGCAAACCGATTATATGCCTGGACTCCCAACCGAAATTCCTCCCGGGCATAGAGGGCATCCAGATCTGCACCATCAAAACTCTCTTGCGCCTCAAGCGCAAAAGACGAAATAAACAACAAGAAACCAAACCAAAGCATCCTCCACCGGCGGGTGCTCTGCATGATTTTCAAGGACCGCATCAGGTCTCTCCTGCCACGATCCGTATATGGTTCCGTATTTCTTTTTGCTGGGATGCCAAGGATGCTATACCCAAGGCTCGACGCAGCCAATTTCTCGCTTCTGCTGCATCACCCTTTTTAAAATAGGCCCATCCTAAAGAATCAAGATAGGCTGCATTATCAGGATTACGATCCACTGCTTTCTTGCATAACACCAGTCCTTGCTCTACATTCATGGCAGTATCCGCCAAGATATATCCCAGGCCATTCATAGCAGTGGTATTGTTATTATCTAATTGCAGGGCCTTGGCGTACAACTCCACTGCTTTTTGATACTGCCGCCCGGAACAAGCCGAATAGGCTAAGACTGTATAGAGCTGTACCGACTCAAATCCGATCTCTGAAAGACGGTTCAGTTCAAATTCCGCCATGTTCGCCCGTTCAGTAATGACATAAATATACGCCAAGGTCAAACGGCATTGATATACCCTCATGATATTTGATTCGGCATTTACCACTTGTTCCAGATAGAGAAGCGCATCATCGAAACGCCCGAGTTTTGTGTAACAAAGTCCCAAATAATAGGCAACTTCGTTCGTACCTTGGGCATCCTCAGGTGTATTGCTATGTAACTGCTGAAATATCCGCAATGCCATATCCCAGCGCTTTAGATTAAAAAGGCGAATTCCTTCTTGTAATGTTTCCGTAAGCGTTTCCGTCATCATCATATAGTCCCCCCTTGTTCTAAACGTATCACCATAAGCAATACTGTTTAAGAAGCTATGCTCATCTAACCAGCCACCAGACCTGTCCACCCAAAGATGCTGGAAGACCAGATTTAAAACCAACTCCTCTCTATAATTATCTATCCAAACAGGAAATTTCTTCAGTGAAATCTGAGGAGTTTCATGGTTATTTTTTGGGGGGCCGCTGTGGAACCGCGGCATATTCCGGTGCACCGGGACAGAGATCCCGGCTTATCACCGGGTGTAGGAATACCGGGCTTACGGAGACGTAATTTCGGGAAACCGCATCCTCGTCTGAACCCTTTTCCGGTTCGGTCCATACTGGGCCGGCATTGATAAAACAGTATTTCCTGCCATCAGGAGCATCAAAGACCGATACGCCGTCATGGTAAATCCGTACGGAAGGAAAGGTAGTCAGTATGCCTGCAGGCCCTCCCGGGGTATTGGGGATGTTTACATTGATGAAAGTATCTGCCTTCCAGGATGCGATCAATGCTTCAAGATGCGCCACCGCAAAAGATACCGCCGGTTCCCAGTAAAACGTACCCTCCCCTGCCAGGGAAAGGGCTATGGACGGAAGATTATACAAACCTCCCTGGCGGGCCGCTGCAGCAGTACCGGAATAGATTATATCGGTCCCTATATTCGCACCCTTATTGATACCTGATACCACCAGGTCAGGCTTAACCGGGAGGATCCCTAATAAGGCCATCATAACACAGTCCGCGGGAGTCCCTGAACAGGCCCAGGTATCCGCTCCCTGAGGGGTCAAACAAATAGGGGTTGATAAAAAAGAGAGACTATGGGAAAGCCCAGAACGATTTGAATCCGGCGCTATAACCACGATACGGTGCCGGCCCTGGGCGCGCAAAGCCTCCACCAAGCAGAGCAAACCCTCTCCTGCGATGCCATCATCGTTCGTTACGAGTATATTCATGAGACTCCCGGTACATTGGACGTGTTCAATAACCCGGTTGGTTCTCGAACACGTCTCCAAAAAAACGTGGATTTCTAGTAAAATCCACGTTTTTTATCGTTTTTTAAGCGGAAGTTTTTCGGAAACTGAGGTTTCCGAACAACTCTATTACACCGCACCTAAAACCCTGGGGAGGGGTATAGAAAAAGCCCCTCCCCAAATATCCGCAGTTCCTTTTTTCACCGGTTGATCGCATAAGAATACCTGCAAGGAGATTTAGTGTTTAAAATGCCTCGTTCCGGTAAAAACCATGGCCAGTCCCAAGGTATCACAGGCTTCTATTGAAGGCTGGTCGTTCTGGGAACCTCCAGGCTGGATGATGGACTTAATCCCCGCGGCCGCGGCTGCTTCAATCACATCTGGGAAGGGGAAAAAGGCATCCGAAGCAAGAACCCGAGGAGCCGCCCCATCGTCAGTACCCGCGACAGCGGTGGCCACAATGACCCGCTGGGCCCGGTTCAAAGCCAGCTCTGCAGCCCAGATCCGGTTGGTTTCCCCTGCCCCTATACCCAGCGCCGCCCGGTTTTTTGCCACCAGTACGGCGTTGGATTTGACATACTGGACCGCCCGCATACCGAAGATCATATCCGCGATATCTTCCGGGTCAGGGGCGATCTTGGTTACTACTTCCCACCGTTCCAGCAGCTTCTGATCCGTATCCTGAATCAAAAGGCCTCCATCCACGGAAATGTACTCCATAGTTTGCCGGGGGCTGGAAGCGGCCTTCATGATCCGGAGATTTTTCTTTTGTTTCAGGATTGCTAAGGCATCCGCATCAAAATCCGGAGCCACGATGATTTCTAAAAACAGTTCCACCAGTTTCTTCGCGGTTTGCCCATCTACCGGTACATTACAGCCGACGATACCCCCGAAAATAGACACGGGATCGCAGTTATATGCCTTGGTATATGCCTCGAAGATGCTCGTCCCGAGGGCAATGCCACAGGGAGTATTGTGCTTCACCGCCACACAGCAAACCGGAGGCAGCTTGGGGAAGGCCGGCACGATCCTAGCCAGGTCTGCCTCTCCCAAAGGAGGGGTCCCATCCGCAGGAAGGCCGAACGTGCAGACCACCTTCCATGCTAAGTCCACATCCCGGATATTGTTATAACTCAAGGGTTTTCCTGAAAGCTGTTGCATAGCCGCAAAAGCCCCGGGATTATCCGCATGGTAATACAAGGTAGCGGCTTGATGATAATTTTCACCGTACCGGAGGACCTGGACCCTTTTCAGGGATAGGGGCAAATAGGCGGGAAGCGGTTCTTCCAGGAGATACCGGGCAATTGCCCCATCATACGCAGAAGTCAGGGCAAAACCCTTACCTGCCAGGGCTTTACGACGGTCCTGGGGCAGGTCCCCTTCTTTTAGAGCCGCCATTACCTCTGGGTAGTCTTGAGGATCCAAGAGGACGATCACATCCTGGTAATTCTTCGCCGCTGAACGCACCAGAGCCGTTCCCCCAATGTCAATGAACTCCAACGTCTCCTCATGGGTAAGTCCGGCCTGGACCTTTTCAGAAAAGGGATACAAGTTGACGCAGACCAAATCAATAGGAGCAAAGCCTTCCTTTTCCAGGGTCGCCAGGTGCCCGGGATCCTGGCGTTTGGCTAAAAGTCCTGCATGAATGGCAGGATGCAGGGTCTTGACCCGACCGTCAAGGCATTCGGAAAAACCGGTTATGCTTTTGACATCAATCACCGGAATGTGCTGTTCCTGCAGGTACCGGAAGGTACCGCCGGTGGAGAGAATTTCCCATCCTGATGCGGTCAAAAAAGAAGCTAAACCGGTAATGCCTTCTTTATTAAATACACTGATAAGCGCCCGTTTCTTCATAGTATCCTCCTCATTAACATAAACTCCCAAGCTTTTTCAAAATCCGACATGGTGAAAAAGCAACCTCCGCTATAAAGGAAAAACGAGCAAAAATACTGGTTTTTCCAAAGCCTGGTTCAAAACGTGGTTAGTTTTGAACCAGGCTCCCACTATATGAAAATTCCCATCCATACCTTATACTGAATACAGTCTGATGGTTATATCGTTACTAAAAAAATAGAGAATCGGTATTTCAATGAGATACGCATCACCCATATCAATGTAGGCTATTTCAATGAACGTTTCAGTCGGACCTGCCATAACGACCTGTTTTAACGTACCGATACAGGTTTTACTCATAGACAACCGGTACTTCCCGGTACTTAAAAAAGCCAAGGCCATCTCATTAGTTTCCCTATCCTCATCATCGCTTAAGGCGGTAATATGAATTTCCGTATGATTTTGAGCATATATAGGAATGAAATCCCTCCCTCCCTCGAGGATATCCCTATTTGTCTTATCGGTATAATCCAGGTTCATGGTGATTAAATAGCCCAAATCCAGGTCATCGTTTACCTTTTCGATACGGGCATTGAGGGTACCGTAGGTATCAATGTCGGTGCTGCCCTTGTTCGCTTCGAGCCAGGCATCATAATCCACGGATTCATCGGACATACCATTGGCCATTTCCAGAATCATCTTAGAGACGGTGATCTTCAAGGTGTTACGCTCGATGCCCTGAGGGCTTCTCGTGATATGCTGATACACATCAATACACCCGGTACACAACCAGGCTAGTACAGAGACAAGACCCAGTGCCATAATGTTGCTCATATTTTTTAGTATACTCCCTCTATGACGATTTGTCATGAAACTACCTCGTGTAAAAAACAAGTTCAATAGAGTTGTTCAAAAACTTCAGTTTTTGAACAAATTCCGATAAAAAACAGCAAAATGCGGAGCATTTTGCAAGACTTGTTCGATAACCAACCGGGTTATCGAACAAGTCCAATGTACCCATTCCTTATACCGCAAAACAAGGAGGCAGGTGCAAAATGTCATATTTTGTACCTGCCTCAAAGCCTCAATCTGAGGGGATTATCCCTTCCTGCCGGATTCGACGCACCAGGATCGCCGCAGCCTCCACGATAACTCCTTGTTCCACCAGGTGCACCCGTTCCGCTAGATCCTGGGGGCTATCCCCCGGCAAAACCGGAACCCGGCGCTGAAGCAGGATAGGCCCCGTATCCGTACCAGCGTCCACGATATGGACCGTACAACCGGACTCACCCACTCCCGCGGCCAATACCGCTTGGTGCACCCGTTCCCCATACATCCCCCGTCCTCCGAATGCAGGCAACAGGCTCGGATGCAGGTTGATCATCCTCCCCTTGTACACCCTGAGGAGGTCTCCCGCCAGGATGGAAAGAAAACCCGCCAGGATGATGAGATCCGCTTGTACGGTCCGGGCAATATGCAGGATCCCCTCTGAAAGCTCCTGGGGCGGTTTCCCTGGTAGGTCCTGGGCGGTATATACGGGAATTCCCGCGACCTTGGCCCGTTCCAGGGCATACACCCCTGGCCGGTCTGAAAAAACTGCTTCAATCCTTCCTCCATCGAGACGACCCTCGCGTTCCGCATGGATCAGGGCTTGCAAGGTCGTACCCTGTCCGGAAACCAGCACCAAGATCCGCACCGGTTCACCGCCCCCAGGTTCAGATAAAAGAGATCCCTTCATCCTGACCGGTTGAGGCAAGGACCCTGCCTATTTCCCATCCTGGGTAGCCTTGACTATCCAGGTATTCGATGGCCCTGAAACGATCCTCCGGCGCCACGACGAGGACAAACCCAATACCCATATTAAAGGTATTAAAGAGGATCCTTTTGAGGTTCTCGTTGTTTCTGAGTAAACCCGCTCCTGCCGCTGCTGCTTCGGGCCCGGTAAGGCCCCCCCCAGCAACACCGTAGGCAATCCGGGCGAAGATCCGGGGAATTGGCCAGGTTCCTTCCTGGATCAGGGCCTTCAATGGACGGCCCGAGAAGATTCGGGGGATATTTTCGTAAAACCCTCCGCCGGTGATATGAGCCATACCTCGAATCTCAAGCTGTTCCATGAGACCCAAGACCGGTTTGACATAGAGCCGAGTCGGTTCAAGGAGAGCAATCCCAATGGGCATGCCCCCAAAATCTTCCTCCCCATCAGGCAGCACCTTACGGATTAAGCTAAAGCCATTGGAGTGTACCCCTGAAGAGGCAATCCCAATGAGGGCATCCCCCTCCTGGATTTTGCTCCCATCTACCAAGCGTTTGCGGTCTACGATTCCCAGGGCAAAACCCGCAATATCGTATGTGCCTTCAGGGTAAAACCCAGGCATCTCCGCGGTTTCACCGCCCAAGAGGACCGCTCCGGTTTCCCGGCATCCCACCGCCACCCCCTGCACGATTTTCGCGGCTACCTGGGCATCGAGTTTTCCACAAGCCAGGTAGTCCAGAAAGAACAGGGGACGCGCCCCGTGACAAAGGATATCATTGACGCACATCGCCACACAGTCGATCCCCAGGGTATCGTATTGCTGCATTTTGAAGGCCAGTTCCAGTTTAGTGCCAACTCCGTCAGTACCGGAAACCAAGACCGGTTCCTCCAGGGCATGGGCTCCTGAAATCCAGTCCTTGAGGGAAAAGAGGCCGGCAAAATTACCGATCCCCCCAAGTACAGCAGGGTGCAAGGTGGGGGCCGCCAATTTCCGGTAATACCCTACTGCCCGGTAGGCTTCTTCAAGATGTACGCCCGCTTGCTCATAATCCATAGGCGTATCCCGGTATGGTGAAGGCTTGTATCTTGTGTAGTAATATCCTATTGAACCGATAGATTTTATTACCCTGATCTACTATCATACAAGCATTATTATATGGACTTTTATGCTCCTTGCCTATAGGGTTAGGATCTGCGTACCAGGTCAGGGTGGACAAAGGCCTCAAGTACCAAGGTAACAAGAAAGGTTATTAAGATAAGAATGGAGGAACAGTATGGCAGAGGTTGATTACGGGACCCTCAAAAAAGGAGGGTTCATGCGGCAAGTCCAAAAAGACCGGTTCTCGCTCCGTCTGCGGGTAATTGGAGGATCCCTCACCGCGGATAAATTGGCAAAAATCAGTGAAATCGCCAACCAATACGGTCATGGATATATTCACCTTACGTCTCGGCAGGGAGTGGAGATCCCCTTCGTTGCCTTGGAGCATATAGAAGCCATAAAACAAGAACTGGCCACGGTGGGTTTACAGCCCGGAGCCTGCGGTCCTCGGGTACGAACCATCACCGCCTGTCAAGGATCCCAGATATGCCCCAGCGGTCTGATTGAAACCGCCGAGCTTGCCCAAGAACTGGATGCCCGGTATTTCGGACAGGAACTGCCCCACAAGTTCAAGATCGGTATCACCGGCTGCAGGAACAATTGCCTTAAAGCCGAGGAAAATGACCTGGGCGTGAAGGGAGGGCTTTTTCCTGAATGGCAGAGTACCGCCTGTACCTATTGTGGACTCTGTGAAGCCGTCTGCCCTGTCAAGGTCATTACCGTGCATGCGACCACCCTTTCCTTTAATGCCCCGGGGTGTGTGTATTGCGGGAAATGTGTCAAATCCTGTCCTTCCGATGCTTGGCAGGGAAGAAATGGCTATCTCTTGTCCTTTGGCGGCATGTTCGGCAATACCATTAAACCGGGGATGTACCTGCTCCCCCTTCTTTTTGAAAAGGATCAGGTCTTTACGGCAGCGGATACGGTGCTTACGTTTTTTGCGGCCTATGCTCAGCGCGGGGAACGGCTTGGGAAGACCCTCAGCCGGGTCGGCCCTGAAATCTTACAAAAAAAACTCAAGGAGGCCATCGAATGAAGCTGGAGGATCCCCCTATAGATGCCCAGGTGGATATCACGCACGTGGTATGTCCTATTACCTTTGTCAAAACCAAGGTAGCCCTGGATGAACTGGAAGACGGCCAGGTACTGGAAGTACGGCTTAACCAAGGGGAACCCATTCAAAATGTTCCTCAGAGTCTCAAAGAAGAAGGACACCACCTACTCAAAGTAAATCAAAATGAAGACGGTACGTACCGGCTCCTGGTCCGCAAAGGCGGGCTCGGATAAGATGAGCGCAGCGAGTCCCTGGGTACAACGCACCATTGTTTGAGCGTATCTTATATAGAGAAGAAGGAGGCCTTATGGCTTTTACCGATGCACAACTGGAACGGTATTCCCGGCATATTATCCTGAAAGAGGTGGGTGTTAAGGGACAGAAAAGACTCATGGAAGGCCGGGTACTTATCATCGGTGCAGGGGGCCTGGGAGCCCCGGCAGCGATGTACCTGGCTGCTGCAGGGGTCGGTACGATTGGTATTGCCGATGCGGATGTGGTGGAGCTTTCTAACCTGCAACGGCAGATCATCCACTCCACCGGGGATATAGGAAAACCCAAGGTGCAGTCTGCTCAAGAAACCATGCAGGCGATGAACCCCGATGGGGAGGTCGTAAGCTACCATGAATGGATCAACTCCACCAATATCACGGATATTATCAATGATAAAAACTACGATTTTATCATTGACGGGACGGATAATTTCCCCATCAAATTTCTCATCAACGATGCGTGTGTGATGCAGGGAAAACCCTTTGTCCACGGGGGGATCATCCGGTTCCGGGGGCAGCTTTTGACCTATATCCCGGGGAAAGGCCCTTGTTATCGCTGTGTGTTTCAAAATCCGCCTCCGCCTGACAAGGTTCCTACCTGCCGTCAAGCCGGGGTTCTGGGGGTAATGGGAGGGATCATCGGTACCTTGCAAGCTACCGAAGCCTTGAAGTACCTCCTGGGCCTGGAGGGACTCCTCAGCGGCTTCATCCTAACCTACGATGCCCTCGCCATGGAGTTTCGGAAGGTAAAACTCTCGGTCAATCCCCAGTGCCCCGTATGCGGTACGACGCCAAGCATCACCACGCTGATCGATTATGAACAGGCGGTGTGTGATTTACACGCATACCACAATACAGGAGATCCGTAAAAAGACCGGGCCTTGGTCCCTCGCTTCATTCATTCCCACGCCGTTGCTCCGGCACGGATGGCCAGCTCTGGTCGCGTTCTTGTAGAAAGCTGATGCGGACTAAAGCCCCTGTGCGTTTATTTAGGAATAGGGTATACGCTCATGGACACGGCGATTGGGGACAATTGAAGCGATTTTTTCTCTATCTGGTGTATTGGACTTGTTCAATAACCCGGTTGGTTATCTGCCAACCTGCGGTTAGCTTGCAAGTCTTGCAAAATGCTCCGCATTTTGCTGTTTTTTAAGCGGAAGTTGTTCAGAAACTGAGGTTT
>JAIRLU010000174.1 GCA_031259215.1 Treponema sp.
GTCTCACTCATCTGGGCACTAATACGGCCCAAGGCTACCGAACTGGTGGTTTCCGCTACAAGCCATGCGGTGCCTTCCAGGGTAAACCGTGCGCCGGTTCCCGGCAGATCCGCAAGACCCATGGCGTGACCGTAATGCGGAGAAACCATGATAGCCGCGGGGATGTTGGCCTGTTCCAGTATGATGGCCCAAAGCAAGGCCCGGCTGTCGCAGTCCCCCCGACCCTCTACCGCAGCGCTTACCAGGTTCACAAAATCACTACCCAAGAGGTTCCGTTCATAAGTAAAGGACTGTACCCAATTCAGGGCCTTTTCCGCCAGGTCCCGATCTTCCAATTCCGGGATATTCCAGAACCGTTCCAGTATGAAGGCTGCATGGGCGAGGCGATCAAAGGAATCCCGATAAATGGCCCGATAAAAACGAATCCAGGCTTCTTTCCACATGGGTGAAGCGATATACCGCCGAAGGATACGGAATTCCCGATCCACCAGGGCTTGAGCTGCAGCCGCGTCATGCTCGTATATACGAGCCTCCACGGTGAGCCCTGCCAAGGGTACCTGTTGCTGAGTACCTCGGGGATACTGATACTCCGTGATGGGACCCGGGACCAGCCGCTCCTGGGGAGTCGGAACAAGCGAATCCAAAGCAGAAAAATGGATATCCGGTATATTCCCCCGCCGGACCGGTCCATAGGCCAAGGCAAGCAACAGGGGCTTTTCTCCTGCGGGATCTGGAGATTCCAGTTCAATACAAAGACCCCATCCTTGGGAAAGACCATCGCTCCCTGAAAACCGTAACCCCATGAGGACCGCCTGTTTATCCCGATAGGTAAAGGGCTTGCTGTCCCCTTGATTGTTCAAACGCCGCTGTACATCTGCTGCCAAAGCTGCTGCCGAAGCATAGGGGTTCTTTGACCGGGAACCATCAGGCTGGAGCGCACCCGCATAGACCACTACATCAAGCTGGGCTTCTTCCTCCAGGAAACGAAAGGAGAACCGGTCCTTTCCGTCGCCTCCGGTGAGCTGGTACCCTTCAGGAGGATCGATACGGAAACCCCAGGTGGGGGACACCATGGGTAAAGCGGATAATAAAACCGGGGAAACAAGCAAAAGCAGGAGAAACACCCCCGTACCATAGGGGCTGATCCGGGCAGGATTATTTCTGAATACCATGATAGTATAAGTTTCGACCATTTTAGGGCTTATAAGAAAGGTAATTAAGGTGGGTTCGATGATCCGCTCTTCTGAAGGGCCCGGTGGGCCTGGGCCGCTCCCTTTATATGAAGCGGATCAGGGAACTCCTCTTTAAGGAAAGAACGTTGAAACATATATCCCTACTTTTTGAAAATGCCTACTGCATCGTCCTTAATAAACCGGCAGGGCTTGCGGTACAGGGGGGCGCCCGGGTAGGGGCATCCTTGGACCGGATCCTCGGGGAAACCTGGTCCCCTCGGCCCCTGTTGGTTCACCGGCTTGATAAGGATACGTCGGGTATCATCCTCGCGGCAAAGAACCGGGACGCTGCGGCCTTATTTTCCGCCTTGTTTTCCAAGAAGCAGGGGATCTGCAAACACTACCTTGCGGTCTGTGCCGGCAGACCGCAAGAAGATACAGGTACCATAAGGGGCAGTCTTGCCATTCGAGGAACCCAGAAACAGGCTGAGACAGGATATACGCTCCTTAGCGGAGACCGGGATTTTTCGCTCCTTGCCCTTGAACTGGGTACCGGCCGTATGCACCAGATCCGCCGGCATCTGGCTCAGATGGGAAATCCGATCCTAGGGGACGATAAATACGGTAATTTCGCCCTCAATAAGGAACTGCATAAAACCAGGGGCCTTAGGAGGCTCTTGCTCCATGCCTCACGGCTTATCATCCCCCCAGGGGAGGATCCCCTGGGATTTTCCTTGGATATTACCGCTCCCCTGCCTGGGTATTTCGAGACATTTATCCAGTATTTTAAACCTTTTGAATAGGGGAAAACTCTAAGAAACGTGAATGCGATGGAATACTAAGGGTCCGCGAAGGAACGCGAATTGTTACGAATTATTCGGATACAGGATCATTAATGCAGGTAATGATGGAACCCTTATTCTGTTCCCTTGACCACGGCCCCCGCTAGACTGCGGAGGCGGTTTTTCTCCGCCACATTTTTGCGGTTGCTGGAATTGCTGCGCAAATTCCTTATCACAACCGCAAAAATGTCCTATACAGCTGGAATGTTAGACTAAATTGCACATTGACATGGTTGTAAAAATATGAAATAATAAATTGATTGCCGTATTTGATTAAACGGAGAGAAAATTCGTGGAAAATAAATTGATTGTGAAGAAATATATATGGCAAATGGTATATTCCCATACTATAGCATATGGTTTCGCAGGTTTCTTTGGACTTTTTGTGTATAAAGAATTGTATGCTCGGGGTATTATATCGTCATTTATGCGTTCCGCAGATGATCCCATTGTGGCTTTAGGGCCTTTTTTGCAAATATTTCGTGGACTTATAATCGCATTAATAATACTACCGGTGAGGAAAGCATTTTTTGAAGAAAAATATGGGTTACTCAAATTAGGTCTAGTTGTTATAGGTTTATCATTATTTTCTACTATTGGGCCTGTGATGGGATCATTTGAAGGATATATTTATTCTACAATTCCATTTGTGTATCAGACATGGGGTTATGCAGAATCAATAATTTATGTATTATTATTTATTGGCATATTAAAACTATCAATAAAATATGGCCATAAAAAAACATTCACAATAGTTTCAATAATGTTAATGGTATTTATAAGTTTAATTGGAGTATTGGGATTTATGGCAGCAAAAGGATATATAAAAACCTAAAAACAAGGTGCAACTTCGTCTAATAGAGTTGTTCATAAACCTCAGTTTCTGAACAACTTCCGCTTAAAAAACAGCAAAATGCGGAGCATTTTGCAAGACTTGTTCGATAACCAACCGAGTTATTGAACAAGTCCAGTGATCCCATACTATAGAAC
>JAIRLU010000197.1 GCA_031259215.1 Treponema sp.
AGATTACCGCGGCAATAATGGCCGCAGTCAGTGAATATCGTAAAACCGAGCTTACCCGTGAATGATACTGAAAAAGAAAGGCGCCCCCGAGAGATAGAGGATCTCCATAACCGTATGGATCCTTATCTGCCTTATCCTATTGGGTTTACTTAAACCCCTTGAGGAGGTTTTTATGGAACTTTTTATCAGGTTCAGCAGAGTATTGCTGCTTGTTGTACTTATTGGATTTGTTCAATAACCCGGTTGGTTATCGAACAAGTCTTGCAAAATGTGCTGCATTTTGCTGTTTTTTAAGCGGAAGTTGTTCAGAAACTGAGGTTTCTGAACAACTCTATTGGTTCTTTTGGAGGAACAATCATTTTTGATGTGATAGTCCATTCCTTTGGCGCTATACCTTCCCTCTCCGTAGCCCTTATGGCTATCATCTCCTATGGGACTTTTATCACCCTTACCGCGGGCTTTCTGCTCTGTATTATGTGGGTGGTTATCCACTTGATTGCCTATCTTGGACATAAACAGGCAGGCTAAGCGGATACAGGGGAAAGATCCAGGGGGCTCAGGTAGTGCCTTCATGGAGCTCGGAACCGTAAGGGAACCTCCCTTCTCTCATCCTTCCATTGGCTTGCTATGGAAGGAACCTACGGCAATAGGGAAGCTTGACCGCCTCTTTGGTATGGGTGTAGTATTCCTTAAATAAGAGGCGGTTCATGTTAAACTTAGCCGGCGCGTTTCGGCTGCGAAATAGGCTGAAGGACAAGATCAGCGCCCTCACCCAAGTTATTGAAGGCGCGGATTTCACCAAAGACGCCGGGACCGAAGAAGATACGAGTCCCTGCGACGGGAAAACCCTTGCCGAGACTATCCGGGAATGCAGCGACTTGATGGCTCTCTTACAGACCTTTAACACCCAGATCCACCAGGCCAATCTGGTGAATCAGGAGGCGCTGATCGCCCTGGAAACCTTAAAAGCCAAGATCGCCTTCTATGAAAAGATGGTGCAGAAATGCCGTCGCTGCCGGAAGTACGAATTCGAATTTGACGAGACTGGTGAACGGGTGAAGGTGGCGAAAGAAGCCCTGGTTGATCAGGGGGTGATTACGTCAACCTTGGCGAAGCTCAAGCAGGAGAAGGACGCTCTGGAGGATCGGATCTCCGGGGTTAATTTTAGTACCCCTGTGGATTTTGATCCTGAAGCGATCCTTTCGAGTTTATAGTCTATCTTGGGGGGAATGAACTGTATAGTTTTTAGCGTAATCAAGCATGTTTTTATATTCTGTGAAAGGAATAAGGCAAGGCGTCTCATAAACGTTTTCGTCCAATCAAACCTTAAAACTTACGATGCGGATTAGAACCATGCCGGACATAAACCTGAACCGTGAACACTTTAAAATTGACGTATCAGTACGCTTTGATTTTAACGGCCCCAAGGCCGGCGACTATAAAGGGCATCCCCCCTTTTTTTAAGGGATCCTGTAAAAAATTCCGCTCCGCTCCACTCCACGGATTATACCTCCCGAGTGATCCGGAGCAGGCTCGATGGGGTAGCGTATCTTCTCTTTCCCATAAAACCCTATTGACAGAGTGGGTTATTTTATATATGTTATATCAATAAAACATTGTACATTTTTATTAACATTTAGTGAGGGTTCTATGAACAACAGGGCTGAACAAAAGAAAGGATCCCGCGGCCTCATGGTTTATTCCAGCAAGACCGGGAATACCCGGAAGCTGGCCCAAGGAATCCACCAGGGGTTGGCGGAGGTCTTGGGGACGGTACGGATAGCGGCGGTAGAAGAAAATCCCGATCCTGCGGGGACGGACTGGATCCTGGTGGGGTTTTGGGCTGACCGGGGAAATGCGGATCCAAAGGCGCTACAGTACCTGCAATCCCTGGAAGGCCATAAGATCGGCCTTTTTGGAACCTTAGGGGCCTCTCCGTATTCGGATCACGCCAAGGATATAGGCAAAAGGGTACAGGCTCTGGCCGCAGAAAAAAACACGGTTTTAGGCTGTTTTTTATGCCAAGGCAGGATCGATCCCGCCTTAACCGAACAGTTCAAGACCCTCCCCGCGGGTAATCCCCACGCCATGACCCCGGAACGGATGAAACTCCACCAGGAAGCGACAACACATCCTGATGCGAAAGACATACAGGCCGGGGTCGCGGCCTGCCTCTCCATGGTTACCTCCGCTCTGCCAGGGGCCGCACCGTGAAATTCGGCAAGATACATGCCGTCATGGGGGCGGTATCTGTTTTGCTTATCTTGCTCTTTCTTTTCGGCCTCTTTTTCGGCAGTGTAAAAATCCCCCTCCGGGAAATCTGGGCGATTCTTGCCGGTATGGACCGGGACAGCGCTGCGGCAAAGATAGTTACAGGGATACGGCTGCCCCGGATCATGATGGCTATTCTGGTGGGGATGATGCTTGCCGCGGCAGGAACCATTTCCCAGGCGGTATTTCGTAATCCCCTGGCAGATCCCTACATCATCGGCATCAGTTCCGGCGCAGTGGCCGGGGCGGTTCTGGCCTTTATCCTGAAACTGCCGGATATCTGGTACGGGCTTTTCGCCTTTGTTACGTCTATGGGAACTGCTTTTCTTATCTTCCGACTTTCCGGGAAGCGGGGTAAAACCGATACAGCCGCGCTTCTCATCATCGGGGTGGCGGTTTCCGCCTTTTTGGGAGCCTTTACTGCTTTCTTCATGTACCTGGCGGGGCAGGATTCCTACCGGGTCATGGTCTGGACTATGGGCTATCTGGGATCTGCTTCCTGGACCCGGGTGGGGCTTCTGGTCATTCCCCTCTGCCTGGCCATGGTGTATTTTCTCTACTATCGCCACGACGTGGACGCGCTGCTCCTGGGAGACGAGGAGGCCCATTCCCTGGGAATCCCTGTGGGTCGGCTGAAACAGCAGCTTCTCCTGGTGGTCAGTTTAATCGCCGCCTTTTCCGTGGCCTTTACCGGGATGATAGGTTTTGTGGGCCTTATCGTTCCCCACGCGGTAAGGCTCTGTATCGGGAACACGCATGGCCGTCTGCTTCCCCTGGCGGCTTACACCGGGGGGATGTTTCTCCTCTTTGCCGACACCCTGGCTCGGACCCTGCTTGCTCCTATTGAAATCCCTATTGGGGTCATCACCGCGTTTTTTGGGGCCCCTTTCTTTCTATTTCTCGCCCTTACGAACGGGACAAGGAGGGCCTATGGTTAATGTCTACAGCCTTAGTTTCGCCTACCATAAACGGCGCATCCTCAAGGACATTTCCCTTTCCCTCAAGCCCGGGGAATTCCTGGGCTTTCTTGGCCCCAATGGTTCGGGGAAATCGACCTTCCTCAAAAACCTCCTGGGCTTTCTCAAACCTTCTCAAGGACGGATCCTTTTTGCCGGGAGCGATACGGTTCTGACCCGAACATTCCGTTCAAAACGCCTTGCCTTTGTACCCCAGAACTCACGGCTCTCCGCGTCTTTGTCGGTGCGAGATCTGATGCTGATGGGAAGGCTCCCCCATATCCGGGACCGCTGGACCGGTTACGGAAAAGAGGACAAACAGAAGGTGGAGGAAATGCTTAAGACCTTGGGAATCACCGGTATGGCGGACCGGGATGTGATGAGCCTGTCAGGAGGGGAGCTGCAGAAGGTGATCATTGGCCGCTGCCTGGTACAGGAAGGGGACTTGTTGCTGCTGGACGAGGCGACTTCGGGGCTGGACCTTAACCACACCATTGAAATCATGGAACTCATGCGGAAGAAGGCTGATGAGGAAGGGAAAACCATTGTGGCGGTGCTCCACGATTTGAACCTGGCTTCCCAGTACTGCGATCGGATCGTGCTGCTCAAAGATGGCTGCCTGCGCTACCAAGGGCTCCCCCAGGAGATCCTCACCGAAACCGTGGTGGAAGAAATCTACGGTATCCGGGCTGTGGTTACCGCGGATGAAGCAGGGCGGCCCCTGGTGCTGCCCCGGCGCGCGGCTGCTCCCGTATGGGGGGGGGGGGGGGGGAACATAACACAGGGGGCGGGGTGGTGTACAATGAACGGTTTCTAGCCCACAATTACGCGCACCATTGCGGGGTGGCCGGGGGGGGAAAC
>JAIRLU010000056.1 GCA_031259215.1 Treponema sp.
GCCGGAAAATAAGGCATTGTCCCAAGATAGCGTCCCGATCCGCTATGAGGAGGGCGCTTCTCCCAGACTCAAGCCGCTTGAACCAGCCTTCCCGGCCCTTGGAGGATGCGGACCACGAGATCCCCTCGGACTGAGGATCGACCTCCCCCTGGGGATCCCCCATAATAACCGCAACCTGGATTTCCCGCTTCCTCAAGACCTCCTCCCGGATCCGGCCTTCATAGCCTAGGGTAGAGGCTAAACTTGACCCATATTTGTATTTATTGCCTGTTTCAGGATAGACCTTTCCCCAAGGAGTTTTCTGTTGGGGACGAACAGGGGAACCGCTACGGAACACAGGGCGAATTGGCGCCCCTTATCCGGGTGCCGGGACAAGGGGAAGCGGGAAAAGGAGCAGAAAAGCGGTTTGGGCCTCCGCTTCCCCATAAGGGGGTCTGACCCTCATGCCCAGCCTAATCCTCATGTCCCTATCCTCCCCGGCAAGTTCCGCTTCAGGCGGTTCCCCTTCGAGTATCCGCGACCCATACCGGTCTCCCCAGATATGCCCTTCCCGCCCTTGTGCACGGTTATACCGCTGGGCAAATACCTGTTTCAGCCATTTCATGATAGTCGGAAGTTCCATGCCCTCTGCAGGCTTGATATAAAACGTAAGCCTGTCGTCCCCAAGACGCAGCCCCTGAATCTCGAAAGCAAACCGCACTTTCGTCTCACGGAAGACCTTGGCAAACATCCCCAAAGCCCCAGGGTTACGGAACAGGGGTTCCCGGTTGTTGATACGGGTGCGGATTTCGTACCATACTCCTTGTTTGAGCAAACGTAATGGTCTCATAGAGTATACTAGGGATGGACCTGGGATTTTGCTTTACCAGGGTTGCCGGGAAACCAGCAATCTCCGAACCAATGCTTCTCCAAATACCCCTTACCATTTTTGTGGGTCAAGTTTAGGGTAGAGGGGGTGTAAAAGGTCTTTCCCCGTAAGGTCTTGAGGAGATACTGCTGTGCTGCCCAGTGATCCCGGTAGGCATGGGGACAAATATAGCCCTTGCCCTGGTACGATACATCCCCCAGGGTCATGGATCCTTCTTGGAACTAATTATTCCGTATAAATATACGATTTTTTCTTAAAAACCGAGAAGAAAAGCATAAAAATCGTATAAACATACTTGATTCTTTTATCTCTTCTTTTTATAATTTCTAAACTACAATTCCAACATGGGTGTTGTGGACCGCATTATGCGGTACGTTAGGTAAGGTATGGAGAAGCCCAGAAAGCTTTTCCTACCATGAGGAGGAGAAGATGAAAAAATCATGCATCTTTGCGGGGATCTTTTCTCTACTGGTACTGTCCTCAGTAATGGCAGGGGCTGGTAAGGAACAGACTATCAAAATCGGGTTTAACATTCCCTTGACCGGGGATTCCCCCAAGGTCGGGGAAGGGGCAAAGTACGCGGCAGAACTCATCAAGCAGGGGATCAATACCGCTGGTGGGCTTGAGGTCAAAGGTAAAAAATACCTGGTGGACTTTATTTACGTGGACAATGAACTCAAGGCTGAATCAGCCATCCAGGCTGCCTACAAACTGATCGAGCAGGATAAGGTCTTGGCAGTGGTGGGGCCCTGTGGTTCAGGCCGGGCCATTCCCGCGGGGCAAGTAAACAACGAAAACCGCACCCCTATGGTTTCCCCCTGGGCAACCAATCCGGATGTTACCAAAAACCGGCCCTATGTTTTCCGGGCTTGTATCCTGGATCCGGTTCAGGCTCCTGCAGCAGTACAATTCGCGAAAACCCAATTCAACTTGAGCAAAACCGCGATATTGTACAACCTGGATGATGACTACTCCAAAACCCTGGCGGAATTATTCCGAGATAACTGGGAAAAAACCAACGGCCCTGGTTCAGTAGTGGCTTTTGAGAGTTTCGGTCAAAAGGATCAGGATTTTTCCGTGCAATTAACCAGGATCATCAATTCCGAGGCGGAAATGCTCTATCTCCCTGACTATTACAACCATGTGGCTCTGATTGTACCTCAGGCAAAAGACTTGGGCTGGGGCGATAAGCCTGTGCTCGGCAGTGATTCCTGGGGATCTGCGGATTTAGTCAGTCTGAGTAAGGGTTCGGTGAAGGGGTATTATTTTACCACCCATTATGCTGCAGCCGGTGCGGTGGGTAATACCAAGGCCTTCATTGATGAATATAAAGCCGCTTATGGCTATGTTCCCGATGATGTGGCGGCCTTGTCTTATGATTCAACTCGGATAATCCTGCAGGCGATTCAAACCACCGGACTGACCGGAGATATCCAAAAAGACCGGGAGGCCATCAAAAACGCCATTGCAGGGATGAAGGACTTTGACGGCATCACCGGTAAAATGACCTTTGATGTCAATGGAGATCCTACCAAAAAAGCGGTGGTGGTCAAGATAAGCGACGCCGGTGAATTTGAATACATAACCAGCTTATAAGCAGGGGAGGTAGTATCCTATGGTAACCACGGTTTTACAGAATGTCTTTAATGCCCTCCAATGGGGCAGTTTCTACTCAATGATTGCCCTGGGATACTGCCTGGTGTATGGGGTGTTGCGGCTTATCAACTTTGCCCATGGCGATATTTTTATGACCGCCTGTTATATCGCGTTTTTTACCGCCACTGCCCTGCTGGGGTATTTCACTGGTGGGGGGTGGACGGTGTTTGTCTTAACCCTGATCTTGACCATGCTGGGTACGGGGATTCTTGGCATTACCATAGAGCGGGTGGCGTACCGGCCTCTGCGGATCAAAGGGGTGAATCGGCTCTATGTGGTGATCACCGCCTTGATGGTGGGCTTTATCCTGGAAAACGGTAACTTGGCGGTATTGGGGGCTAGTTCCCGCCGCTTCCCTGATATTATGGAAAAACATATCTGGCAGCTTGGCCCGGTGGTGCTTACCAATCTGAAGGTGCTGGTGATTGGTGCGGCCTTTACGGTTTTTGGGCTTCTGCAATTTATCGTCAAAAAAACCGTATTCGGTATGTCTATGCGGGCCATATCCTACGATAAATTTGCCATTCCCCTCATGGGCATCCCGGTAAACAAGGTTATCACCTCGACCTTTGCGTTAGGATCTGCCTTAGCTGCAGTGGCAGGGATTCTCTTTGGCATGTCCTATCCGGTACTGGATCCCTATATGGGGATGATCATCGGGTGGAAGGCATTTATTGCTGCAGTAGTGGGAGGTATTGGGGAGATCAAAGGGGCTTTTATCGGCGGTTTCATCCTGGGCTTTATTGAAATTTTTATCGCCGCCTTTTTCCCTTCGAGTTTTAAAGACTTGATTTCCTTTGTGATTTTGTTGATTATTTTGGTCTTAAAGCCCACGGGTTTTTTCGGCATGGCCCGCAGTACCAAGATTTAGTAGCGGGGTAAAGAAAGAGCATCTACGAGTACCGTGCTTAGCCTAAACCCCCTGTCATTCAAAAAACACGAACCCCACGAACCAGCACGAACGGAACAGGGCACCCGGCAGGGCTCGGGGTGTTTCATCTTGAGCGGTTTATTCAACGGGTACGGTGAATTCAGGGTTGTCTCAGCACAAGTTCGTGCGGTTCGTGGGATGACCGGCCCATCCTTCAGGGGGGGCGATACACCTGACCCGCTATAGGTGCAGGTTGATAGGATAACGCTAAAACCGAGGGGTAAATGCGGGGATACTGAAAACTAAATTGTTTGATAAGGTGTATCAGTTTAAGGATGTTAAAGATGTCCTTGCGAAGGCGAATGAAGATCGATCAGGGGATCATCTGGCCGGCATTGCAGCGGCACATGGCGGAACGGGTTGCCGCAAAACAAGTTCTGGCACATTTAAAAATTTCCGATCTGCGCGAAAATCCTGCGGTTCCCTATGAGGATGATGAGGTTACTCGAATCATCCAGGATGGGGTAAATGAATCAATTTATACCGAGATTCGGAATTGGAGCATGGCGGAATTTCGAGAATGGTTTCTTTCAGATGCCGCAACCAATGAATCGATCCGGTGGGTAAGCCCTGGACTTTCTCCGATTCCCGAATTCGCCGCATGGCTTGAAAAAATGGGCCTGTGGGAAAACGGCCGCTTGACTTCCCGGGCCGGTGATATGTCCGTATTTCTTTGATTGGACTTGTTTAGAAACCACAAGGATGCTATAATGACGGCATGGAAAAGGAAAAAGAGCTGGCTGATGCCAAAGCGGTTCTTTTTAAGCGGTTGTACGGCGTGAAACCCAGTACATTTGAGAACATGCTCTCGATTCTCCAAAGGGAATACGATGCTTTGCATAAAAAAGGCGGTAAACGCTCCAAACTGCCGGTCAAAGATAAGCAGCTGTATATTACCCTGAAATACCCGCGGGAGTACCGGAGCATGGATAGTGTCGCGGCCGAATATGGTATCCGCAAGGGTACGGTCTGCCTGTCTATCCAATGGGTGGAAGACACGCCGGCCAAAGACGGCGCATTCTCCCTGCCCGGAAAAAAAGTTCTCAAGAGAACATCAGCCTCAATCCAGTACATCGTGGTAGATGTTGCCGAAAGTCCGATAAGCCGCCCTCAAAAGGGCCAAAGAGAGTATTATTCAGGAAAAAAAACGGCATACCCTGAAGACACAGGTCATCATTGAGCGGAACAGCCTGAAAATCATCGACGTACCGGAAGCCAAAGGCAGTGAGCATGATTTCAAGATATATAAAGACACCAGAGGAAAAGGCGTCAGCGATTCGATAGCGCGTGACGCTGATCTTGGATACCTAGGTATAGAAGCATATCATTCAAACAGTTTCACACCGATAAAGGCAAGCAAAAATCATCAACTGACAGAAGGAGAAAAGGCGTATAATAGAGGGCTTGCGAAGAGGCGTGTTGTTGTTGAACATATAAATGCCAAAATAAAAACATTTAAATGCATGGCATGTCCATACAGGGGACATTACGGTAATCGGCATTCACTGAGAATGACTTTGATTTGTGGTATTATAAATTATGACAGGCTTTTAGATGCTTCTTATTTATTTTGATAATACATAAAGTAGAAAATTCTGAACACATCAAAAGCAAATCCTATTCGCAATTCCCATAATGAATTATATTTTTCCCCTTCCTTTTTACGAACAAACTGGACTTTACCCCAACAGGTAGACAGAAAGATAAGCGAGTAATACAACAGAAGGAGAGACGAAGAAGGGTAAAGCAGAGAAAAAACGGCGGGTATACCAGAAGGAATGCAAAGCTGAGGCTGTGATGCTGGCGGAGAGACGGGAAAAGCCGGTTGTCCCGGCTGCCAAGGATTTGGGTGTCGGCGGCGCGGCGCCGCGCCGGTGGATGCGGGTTTTTCGGGAAGCGAAAGGGATGCATCCCTTCACCGAACAAGAGCGGACGCGGGATGAGGAACTGTCCCGGTTGCGGAAGGAAAACAAGGCGTTACGGAGGGCGAATGAAATCCTCAAAAAAGCGGCGGTTGTCTTCGCGCGGGGGGACCCC
>JAIRLU010000235.1 GCA_031259215.1 Treponema sp.
GTAGTCGAGTATAAGGAGTTTGAAAACCCAGTCGTCAGTCGGGGGTAAAATTTCCATGTCCATGCTTAAAGTCTATCGTACAAACGGGAAATCTGACAACTGTCCGGCTATATCAACACAATCCCACGCCTCCTACCCCTTGACAAAAAATCACTTTTCCGCAATACTGAAAACACTTAAGGGAACTGTTGCCGGCACAAGGGCTTGAAAGCCTTTTGGCAGCTTGAAGTTCGCTTGAGTCCGGCTGCTGTGGCGGCCTGATTATCTAACACGATGCGGACAGGAAGTCCGTAGTTTAAGGGTTGAAGCCCGATTACTCGTTTTGCAGGCGCGTTTTGCCGTGCAGGATTGGTAATCGGGCTTTTTTTGTTCGCAAACGGTGTTAGCAAGGAGTTTTTTATGAAAAAGAAAACAGGATTGCTGTTTGCCGGGTTTTTAATCATGACACTGCTGGTTTCGGGATGCGCCAAGAAAGAGGCGGAAAATGCCGGGGACACCCTGATCATGTCCTATCCCAAAAATGTGGGAGTGATAAATCCCCATACCTATGCCAGTCCGCAGTGGATGCAGGCAATGGTCTATGAAGGGTTGACGAGGTTCAAGAACGGAAAGGTGATTCCCGCGCTGGCTGAAAGCTGGGAGATTTCTCCTGACGGCAAGGAATACACCTTTTATCTGCGAAAGGGTGTTGTTTTCAGCGACGGTACACCGGTCAATGCGGCGATAATCAAAAAAAATCTCGATGCTGTTCTTAAGCACAGAGACGAGCATGAATGGATGGAGACGGTAAACCAACTACGGGAAGTCGTGGTGGTGGACGACGCCACGGTAAGACTCATCCTGAACGCGCCCTTTTCCGGCATACTTCAGGAACTTGCCATGTCGCGGCCGCTGCGGATAGGCGCGGAAGCCATGTTCCCGCCGGACGGAGATACCGCCGAAGGGATTACCGAACCCATTGGCGGCGGTATGTGGCTTCAGAAGGAGTATAAAGACGGTCAATATCTTAAATTTGAGCGAAATGAAAAATACTGGGGACAGAAACCGTATTTCAAATATTTGGAAGTACGGATTATCCCCGATGTCAACACCGCCGCCAATGCTTTGAAATCCGGTGAGCTAAACCTGCTCTACGATATAGAAGGACAGATGACCGGAGATGCCTTTAACGATTTGAAGAACTCAGGGTTGCAAACATTTATTTCCGATCCTGTTTTTACCAATGTGCTTGCGCTAAATACCGCCAGAGGCGTCACCCGGGAATTAGCGGTACGGCAGGCGCTGGAACACGCCATCGACAAGAAGAGCATAGCGGATAATGTTTTCTATGGTTTGCAGCTCCCCGCAGACACCCTGATGCCCCCTTCCACTCCCTACTGCGATGTCCCGCTTACCCCGTACAACTACGACCCTGAGAAGGCGGCGGCATTGCTGGAAGCGGACGGCTGGCGGCTTCAGCCGGGTTCCCAATACCGGCGCAAGAACGGGGAGGAACTCAATATTAAATTCTCGTATCTCGGGGACAACGACGTTGCTAAAATTATAGGGCAAGTATTGCAGAACCAGTATGGAAAAATCGGCGTTCGTGTTGAACTGATTGCTCAGGATGACCAGAGTTATTATGCCTCTCAGGAGGAAGGGCTGTTTGAGATGATGCTGACATCATCATGGGGCGATCCCTTCGATCCTTTTTCCTATTTTTCATCCTTTAGGGCTCCTTCCCATGCGGATTATGCGGCCCAGTTGGGTTTGTCCATGAAGCCGCAGATAGACAGGGCGATTTCCACCGCCCTCAATTCGACAAACGAGGAGGAAATACGAAGCAACTATGCTTATGTAATACAAACCCTGCACGACCAGGCAGTTTATGTGCCTCTGACATATCCAACCCGGCAAGCGGCATTCCCGGCAGAGATACAGGGGATTAGGTTTAATACGAGGGCAGATGTCCCACTGGAGGAATTTCGTATCACGCCAGCCGCTGGTAAATGATGCTTAAATATGTGCTAAAACGGCTTCTGATGGTCTTTCCCGTCATGTTCGGGGTTTCCATCCTCGCGTTCCTGCTGGTCAGGGCCATGCCCGGAGACGCCGCGACCGCCTATCTGCTGTCGGCGGGGGTTCAACCTTCGAAGGAAGCGGTAGCTTCGATAACAAAGCGTCTAGGATTGGACAGGCCCCTTCCGGTTCAATATTTGGACTGGATGCGTGATGTGCTGCGCTTCGACTTCGGCGAATCCTTTCATGACCAAAGGCCTGTAGGTTCCAAGATTTGGACTGCCTTCCAAAACACCATAGGCCTTAGCGGTTTTTCCCTTGTGATCACGCTGATCGTGAGCGGGTTTTTGGGGTATTTTTCCGCCTTGTATCCTAATAGCGCGGCAGATAACTTCGGGCGGGTGTTCGCGTTTATGGGCAGTTCCATGCCCTCTTTTTGGCTGGGCGTGCTTCTGGTGCAGCTCTTCAGCCTCAAATTAAAGTGGCTGCCGGTTTCGGGTATGGGGAGTTTCCGGCACTACATACTGCCCGCGCTTAGTCTGGCAGTGCTGTATATTGCGATGTATTCCCGGGTGCTACGAAACAGTATGCTGGAAAACATGGGAAAGCGTTTCGTGCTGTACAGCCGGGCGCGAGGCTTGAGTGAGGGGCGCATCATCGGCGGTCATGTGTTCCGCACATCCCTCGTTCCGGTAATTACCACCCTGGGGGTAACGATGGGGCATATGCTGGGCGGCACAGTCATTGTCGAGGTAGTCTTTTCCTGGCCCGGCATAGGACGGTTAATTGTCGATTCCATAACGGCCAGGGATTTTCCGGTGATACAGGGTTACATCATCCTCATGTCCATGTTGTTTCTCACCATCAACCTTGTTACGGACATCATCTG
>JAIRLU010000003.1 GCA_031259215.1 Treponema sp.
CCTTGCGTTATTGGACTTGTTCAATAACCCGGTTGGTTATCGAACAAGTCTTGCAAAATGCTCCGCATTTTGCTGTTTTTTAAGCGGAAGTTGTTCAGAAACTGAAGTTTCTGAACAACTCTATTAAACGTGCTGAGAGGAGGCAAGAAAAAATCCTCCTCATCCTCATGGTTAAAAGGCTCTCGCTTTGGCAAGTTCCACGGCCATCTGCTGGGCAGCGTTCACGACCTCAGGATTGGCGGACACTTGAGCCGTCCCCACCCGCCACCAGCTTTCATACCCGTGGGTCATGGACTTAGGACTGACCTTAACATCGATCACCACCGGTCCCGAAGCTGCCAGGGCCTGCTGCACCCCTGCCCGGAGTTCTTCCACCGTCCGCACCGGGATACCCAAAGCCCCCCAGCTTTCGGCGTTTTTAGCGTAGTCCACCTGCACAGAAGCCCCTTCCAAGCGCCCGCTTTGGGCATCCCGGGTCTTCCATTCATTGCCAAACCGGACGATCCCCTGGCTATGCTGCAGGTTATCAATGCAGTGAAACCCGGCATTATCCAGGACGACCACGATGATCTTCTGCTGCTCCTGGACTGCGGTTAAGAGTTCGGTGTGGAGCATGGTATACGCCCCGTCCCCGACCAAGGCAACCACTTCCCGTTCCGGCTCGGCGATTTTTACCCCCAAGGCCGCGGCGATTTCATAGCCCATACAGGAAAAGGCATATTCCATGTGGTAGGTTCCCGGCCTTCGCACCCGCCATACCCGCTGCATATCCGAGGGAATAGAGCCCGAACCAGATACGGCTATCACCTCCGTGGGCAGGAGCCGGTCATTAAGCTCTCCTAAGACCCGTACTTGAGAAAGGGCAAGGGGGTCTTCCTCCTGGTAGAGCCGGTCTACCTCTGCCTTCCATTCGGACCGGACCTCCTGGATCCGTCCTCCCCATTCGGAGCGGTAGGGGGATGCCCCGGCGTTCAAGGCTTCCAGGCTTAGTTTCGCGTCCGCGATGATAGGTTCGCCGTTCATCTTGTACGCGTCAAAGGGGGCAATGTTGATCCCCAGGATCCGGCACTGAGGATTCTGGAAAAGCCACTTGGAACAGGTGGTAAAATCCCCCAACCGGGTACCCACCGCGATGATCAGGTCCGCTTCTTTGGCCAAGCGGTTTGCCGCCAAGCTCCCGGTAGTACCCATACCGGAAAGGTTATAGGGATGATCCCAGAGGATGTTCCCCTTACCTGCCTGGGTTTCTGCAAAGGGGATGTGATAGGCGGTACAGAACCGTTCCAGAGCGGGACCTGCCCCGGAGAACCCCACGCCCCCACCGCAGATCACCAGGGGCTTCTTCGCGGCCTTGAGCAGGGACAAGGCCCGCTGGATCTGGCCTTGCGTCGGTGGCCGGCGTTCTAGGTGATGCACCCGTTTGGCCAAAAATTCCTCCGGGTAATCCCAGGCTTCCCCCTGCACGTCCTGAGGAAGGGACACCGTAACCGCTCCAGTTTCCGCGGGGTCCGTGAGGACTCTGAAGGCATTGATCAGGGCGCTCATAAGCTGTTCAGGCCGGTTTATCCGGTCCCAGTACCGGCTCACTGCCCGGAACGCGTCGCTCGCGCTCTGGGTGTGGTCGTAGGGGTTTTCAATCTGCTGCAACACCGGGTCCGGCTGCCGGCAGGCGAACACGTCCCCAGGGAGGAACAGCACGGGGATATGGTTGGCCGAAGCGGTTCCCGCGGCGGTTACCATATTCAAGGCTCCCGGGCCTATGGAGCTACACACCGCCATGATCTGCCGGCGCCGGCGCTGCTTGGCAAAGCCCATAGCCGCATGGGCCCCGCCCTGCTCGTTTTTCGCTTGATAAAACCGCAGGCGGTGATCCCCTGCGGCTAAGGCCTCCCCAAGGCCGACCACCACGCCGTGCCCGAATATACCGAAGACCCCGGCGACGAATTTGATTTCTTCCCCGTCTACCTCGATATATTGATTATCTAAAAAACGCAGTAATGCTTGGGCCATCGTAAGTCGTACGGTTTTCATAGTTTCTTTTACGCTCCTTCTGTATTGGACCTGGGGGGAACCGAGCGGTCTCTCCGCACCGCTTTTGCTCCCGCAGGCAGGCCCCCTAGGGTTTCGGCTGCCAGATTTGGTCTTCCGGCCCGCTTACCCACTTATGGGCCTCGGTAACGTACTGGGGCCCATACCGGTTGCCATCCAGATGCCGGATCACCCAGAGGTACCACATAGCATACCCCGGAGCCGTTACCTGGGGATGATCTTCTCCGTCTCGGATGAGGATGGTATCCCGATCCCGGATGATATAGGGGGTATCCCCAATGGCCGTAAGCCCAAAGCCCTGGGCGGGCAGGAACCGGTAGTGATAGATCTCCGGCTGAGGGTGATGATGAGGGGGATAGCTCGACCACTTTCCCGGTACGCCGATGACCTCCCCTATCACCAGGTTTGATTCAGGACGGTTGGTGTCATCAAAGATGGTCCGCACGATCCGGGTAGAGGTCTCCCGCATGGTCCCGGCCCCCCGGAATTCGCTCCGGCACGCCTCCGGGGAGTAACATTTTATCTCGAAGCTCCGGGGATTTTCCGTGGCCACGTAGTAAAGCACCATCTCCTCGTCCTTGGCGCTTATGCGTATCCGCCGTTTTGCCGGAACCGAAAGACACCAGGGGGAATAGTCAAAGAGATTGGGCCGGGAAACCTCGAAACGCCCTTCCCTCCCTGTGTACAGGAACCCCGTGCCCTGGGCTAACAGCCATAGACGCTCATCGGTTTCAGAATAGCTCTCATAGGTTTCACCGGGCACAAGGCGCAAGACCCCGAAATCCATGAGCATATCCACCGTGGCTCCACTCCTGGGCACGAGGGCCGTGTATCCTTGGCTAAAGGGTGGTTTATGATGCAGTTGCATGTTGCCTCCTTCTTCGTTTACTCAGCCCGGACTTCATCAATGAACACAGGCCGCTTTTCTTTGAGGGATTTTCCTGCGGCCAAAGCCGCGTACATATTCTCTAACCCATCTTCTCCGCTTACTTTCGCAGGGGTATGGTGTAAGACCGCCTCCACAAAGGATACAAGCTCCCCAATATAGGCCTCCTTGTAGCGTTCAAGAAAAAAGTGCAGGGGCTTTTCCCCGGTAACGCCCCCGGCAGTGGACAGGGTTACCCGGTTGGGGAGGTCGTTTTCCGCGATAGCCATGCCCTTAGAGCCAAAGACCTCTAGGCGCTGATCGTACCCGTACACCGCTTTCCGGGAATTATCAATCACCCCCAAGGCGCCGTTGGCAAAGGTAAGGGTTACGATGGCCGTATCCACGTCTCCGGCCCTGCCAATTTCCGGGTCAATAAGCACGGCCCCGGCAGCATAGACCTGGGTGATCTCGCTCCCTGCCTGGAACCGGGCCATATCAAAGTCATGGATCATCATGTCCATGAAGATCCCTCCGGAACCGGCTACATACGCAGGCGAGGGCGGGGCAGGGTCCCGGGAGGTGATCTTGATAAGCTGCACGGTTCCCAAGTCCCCTGCCTGGATGCGTTCTCGAATCCGCGTAAAGTTATGATCAAAGCGGCGGTTAAAGCCTATCTGGAGGGTAACTCCTGCTTTTTGTACCGCAGCCAAGGCTGCCTTCACCCGAGGAACCGATAAGTCTATAGGCTTTTCACAGAAGATGTGCTTTCCCGCAGCAGCAGCGGCGATGATGAGATCTGCATGGGTATCGGTAGCACTGCAAATCACCACGCCGTCAATGGCGGGGTCCTGCAACATATCCTGGGGATCCCTGGCAAGGACCCGCACCCCCAGGCCTTTAGCCCAGGATTCCTGTTCCTGGGACAATACCATATCTGCAATACCTTCGAGCCGCGCGCCGGGAACCCGCTGCGCGCAATGTTCAGCATGGATCTTCCCGATCCGGCCAACACCGATAAGCCCTAACCTGACTTCATCCGCCATAGTTCCTCCGCTCCCTTTGCTCGGTTTCTTTTTCCCATCCACCCATGATTAGTGCATGAAAACGTTTTTTACTTATTCCATAATATTATATTGAACATCCCCTTTTGTAAAGCGTATTTTTTATTTTTTTGTTTATCCCTGAAAAAATTTTATATTTTTTATAGGCAATTCATTGTCCTATAAATAATTATATATTTTAAATTTTTGTTGACAATTCCAGAAAGCAGGTGGATACTTTATTTGTAAACGTTTTCATTTAGTACGTCTTTTCTTTGGCGTGATGGGAAAACGAACCCTATGTTCTATAAGGAGATTGGTATGAAAAAGACAGTATGGGTGTGTATGGCAGCGCTGATTGGGCTGTCAGGGTTTCTGGGTTGTTCCCGGCAAAAAGCGGCCAGCAGCGGCGGTAAAACCAGGATCGGGTACATCTGTAACAACTTCAATGATACCTTCCAGGGGTACATCATGAACGAAACCAAGGCGTTCTTCGCGGATAAGCCTGAGTATGAGCTTATCTTCCAGGATGCCCAGGAAGACGTGATCAAGCAGCAGGATCTGGCCAACACCTTGATTGCCCAGGGGGTTAAGGCGCTGATCGTGGTACCGGTGAATACCAATGCGACTGAACCGATTACCAACGCGGCTAAAGAAGCGGCTATTCCGTTGGTATATGTCAACCGGAACCCCTTTAGTAATCAGTCCCTTCCCTCTAACGTGTACTATGTGGGATCCCAGGAAGTGATTGCAGGACAAATGCAGATGGAAGCTATGGGTAATCTTTTGGGAGGATCTGGGGGAATAGCCATTCTGGTGGGTAAGCTGGATAACGAAGGCGCGCTCCTGCGCACTGAAGGAAACAAGGATACGATTAAACGCAAATTCTCCGATATCAGGGTGCTCGCAGAGGAAACCGGAAATTGGCAGCGGGATCAGGGCTTGAGCCTCACGGAAAACTGGCTTACCGCATACGGAGCGGATCTCAAGGGCATTTTGGCGAACAACGATGAAATGGCCCTGGGCGCAGTGGAAGCCCTCAAAGCATCAGGCCGTACGGATGTGCTGGTCATGGGAGTGGATGCGATTCCTGATGCCAAGGCAGCAGTGGCAGACGGCAGCCTCGCGGCCACGGTACTCCAAGATGCGGCAGGCCAAGGCAGGGGAGCTGCAGAAACGGCTTACCGGGTTCTACGGGGAGAAATCCCCGAATCAATCACCTGGGTACCGTTTGTACTCATTACTAAAGAAAATTTGGCTCAGTACCAATAGTTTTTTTAGTTTTCCATCTTGCTTTAGTCCATTTTTGCTATAAGGGGATGACACATGGCAGCATATCTGCTTGAAATGAAAAATATTGTAAAAACCTTTCCCGGCGTCAAGGCGCTGCGGGGGGTTGAACTCAAGGTCCGCCCCGGAGAGATCCATGCCCTCATGGGAGAAAACGGGGCCGGTAAATCGACCTTGATGAAGTGCATCATTGGGATGCAGCATCCAACCAGTGGGGAAATTATCTTCGACGGGAAGATTCAAGGAGCCTACAGCCCTGCTCAGGCGCTGCAGATGGGCATATCCATGATCCACCAGGAATTGAGTCCCGTACTCCACCGATCTATTATGGAAAACATCTGGCTTGGCCGGGAACCCCTTACCCCTTTTCGGCTGGTGGATCACCGGAAGATGTATGAGATGACCCAGGAGGTCCTCAAAGAAATTGACCTGGAGGAGGATCCCCGGACCCTCATGGCCTCTCTCACGGTAGCGAAAATGCAGATGATCGAAATCGCCCGGGCAGTCTCTTATAATTCCAAGCTCATCATCATGGATGAGCCGACCTCGGCCCTGGCGGAAAAAGAGATCCGTCAGCTTTTCGTGATTATGAGAAAGTTCAAGTCCCAGGGGAAGAGCATCATCTTTATTTCCCATAAACTGGATGAGGTCTATGCGATCACCGACCGGATCACCGTGTACCGGGACGGGGAGTACATCGGCGCAGAAGATACGGCCAAGCTTAAGGTGGATAAGCTCATCACCATGATGGTAGGCCGGAATGTAGAGGAACTGTTCCCCAAGGTGACGTGTCCCATCGGGGAGGTCAAATTTGAAGTCAGGAACCTCTCTAACCGGAAGTATTTTCACGATGTTTCCTTTACGGTGCACCGGGGGGAGATCCTGGGGATTGCAGGGCTCGTCGGCGCAGGGCGCAGTGAAGTGGTGGAAGCCATCTTCGGGGTACGGCCCAAGAGCGGAGGCGAAATCTTTATTGACGGAAAAAAGGTGGAAATCAGGAACACCCAGGATGCCATCAACGCCAAGATGGCCTGGCTCACCGAAGACCGCCGGAGTTCCGGGATATTCCCTATGCTGGGAGTGCAGCTCAACCTGGTCATCGCCAACATCCCTAAGTTTCTCAACAAGGCCCAGCTCATTCGGGAAGCCTACATGCGGACGGAATGTGAGGAATACATCAAGAAGATCCAGGTCAAAACCGCAGGGCAGGAACAGCATATTGGGGAATTAAGCGGGGGCAATCAACAGAAGGTCCTGGTTGCCCGTTGGCTTATGACGGATCCAGAGATTCTGTTCGTGGACGAACCCACCCGGGGTATCGATGTACTTACCAAATCGGAGATCCACCGACTCTTGAGCAAGCTTGCCGGGGAGGGAAAGTCCATCGTGATGATTTCTTCGGAACTCCCGGAGGTTATGGGGATGAGCGACCGGATCATGGTGATGCACCAGGGAAAGGTAACGGGAATCATCGAGAATTCCCCGGACCTGACCCAGGAAGAATTAATGGCCTATGCCACTAATACCATGGATGAGTACCATCAAGCCAAAAAAGAAAAAGAAAAAAAAGCAAAGGAGCTGAAGTAGATGAAATCTATAGCCTTAACGAGGAGTACTATGGAACATATCAATATCGGGCAAACTGCCAAAAAGTATGGCATTATTATCGTTTTGGTGATAATGATCATTTTACTGAGTATTGTGCAGCCCGCCTTCCTTAGTGCCACCAACATCTTCAACGTGTTAACCCAGAGCGCCATCTTTGGCATTATGGCTTTGGGGATGACCTTTGTCATCATATCCAAGGGCATCGACCTTTCGGTAGGGTCGGTCTTGGCTTTTTCCGGGGTGATCGCCGCAAGTCTTGGGCAGACCGCCACAGCTACAGAAAAGTACTTTCCCTCCCTGCCGGTGATGCCCGTGCTGGTACCTATTTTAACGGCCCTCATTATCGGCGGAGCATGTGGGGGTATCAGCGGCCTGTTAATCGCGAAGACCCGGATCCCCGCGTTCATCGCTACCTTGGGTATGATGACCGTGGCCCGGGGGTTTGCTCTGATCTACACCGGGGGGCGGCCAGTGAGTAATATGATCCCCTCCCTCACGGCTTTAAGCGGAAAGGTTTTTAACGTTATCCCTATACCGGTTATCATTTACTTTATCATGATTGTGATAAGTTACATCTTGTTAAATAAAACCCGGTTTGGTAAAAACACCTATGCTATCGGAGGGAACATCACTGCCGCAGAGGTCTCCGGAGTGAATGTTCCCAAGAATCTGGTCATGATCTACACCTACTGCGGTCTTTTGGCCGGCCTTGCGGCAGTAGTCTTTGCAGGCCGGGTGGGCAGCGTGCACCCGGGGGCTGCGGATGGCTATGAATTGACCGCCATTGCCGCGACGACCATCGGCGGCACCTCTCATTCCGGCGGCATTGGTACCATCGGCGGGGCTTTTGTGGGAGCCTTGGTTCTTTCGGTGATGCGGAACGGCCTTACCCTCCTGGGGGTAAACGCCTATTGGCAGAAGGTCGTCGAAGGGCTCATCATCGTCGGGGCAGTGATCATCGACATGCGGAAAAACGCCAAACGGGATTAAGAAGATCCATGATTTCATGGGAGGGGACCTCGGTTCCCTCCATGGTTTATGTTAGGGAGAAAAAATATGCAAAAAGTTCGTATCGGTTCCGTGGGGCTTGGCCGTTTGGGGGTAGCCCATGCCGAAAACATCGCCCGTAAAATCCGCCACGCTGAACTGGTGGCCCTTTGTGATGTGGATACGGCGAAATTACACCAAACCGCAGATAAGCTCGGGGTGCCTCATCGGTTTACCCTGTTTGAGGATATGCTTTCCTTACCGGAATTAGACGGGGTGGTCTTGGTTTCTCCTTCGGGACTCCATACCACCCAGATTGCCGCAGCCTTAAGCGCAGGGAAACATGTGTTTTCCGAAAAGCCCCTGGGAGTTACCGTAGCGGAATGTAAAGCTGCGGAAAAAGCCGTAGAGGCCCACCCGGATTTGGTGTTCATGCTGGGGTTTATGCGCCGTTTCGACGCTTCCTACCAATACGCCCAGCAAAAAGTTGCGGCTGGAGAAATCGGTAAGCCGGTGCTGTTCCGGTCCTACAGCCAAGACCCGGAGAAGTTTATTGCCGGAGCCATTGCCTTTGCCCCGCATTCTGGAGGCCAATTCCTCGACATGGCGGTCCATGACATTGATCTGGCCCGGTGGTTTACCGGCAGTGAGCCGGAAACGGTGTATGCCATTGGAGGCTGTTACGGGCATCCTGAATTTGCACAATATCAAGACGGCGACAATGTGTCCTGTCTCATGCGGTTTCAGAACGGCTGCATGGTGTTTCTCTTTGCAGGCCGTACTGCTCCCCACGGGTATAACGTAGAAACGGAGATCATCGGTACCCAGGGGATCCTCCGTATCGCCTCGGTACCGCAGAAAAACCTCGTAGAAATCCTCGACCGGCATGGGGTACGGCGGGAGTGCAGCGAAAATTTCCTGGAACGCTTCGGCGATGCCTATGGTAACGAGATCCAGGAATTTGTTGATTGTATCGTAAACGGGCAAAAGCCCCGGGTTTCGGTATACGACGGAACCCGAGTCTCAGAAATCGCCTACACCTGTAAGCGGGCCTTTGAGACCGGGGAACTGGTCCGGTTTTAGGGTTGTCAGCCTTTCTGTCCACTCCTATGAGGGGAAGGGTTGCAGAAAGGCCGATGAATTAAAGCAGATTTTCTATACCAAAACCCTTGGTGGTTCATGCCATGGATGGACCATTTTTCAATGCTGTTGTACTGGCCCCGGCTTGCACTTACGAGGTAATGTATGTACCATAGGGCAAGAAACAGAAAGGGAAGCGTATGGTGAGCATCAAAGATATTGCGAAACAGGCGGGGATGTCCCCTGCTACCGTTTCCCGGGTGATTAATGGAAAAAACAACGTAAATCCGGACAAGCGGGACCAGATTCTTAAAATAATAGAAGAAACCGGATATGTACCGAATAAAGCGGCTCGGAGCATGGTGTTACAGCGGAGTTTTACCGTGGGGATCATCATCAATGACACCTTCAACATGTTTCAGCGCCAGCTTTTCTCGGTTATTGAACGGCGGCTTGGATTTTTTGGGTATCATACCCTCTTTTTCTTTGTGCAATTTGATGGCGCCAGCGAAGAAGCCTGTCTGGTCCGTTTAAAGTCAGAAGCCCTCGACGGCATCATCATGATCCATGAGATGAAAGACCCTCGGTTTTATGCATACGCGCTTGAAATGAGGATTCCCCTGGTGGCGTCTACTTTCAGTACCCAAGGGGTTCTCTCTATTCATGTTAATGAGGAACAGGCCGCCTTTGATGCGGTGAGCCATCTTATCAGCCTGGGGCACCGGAAGATCTGCATGATAAGCGGCGGGGGCTTTTCCTTTGGCAGGCAGCGGGCTGAAGGATTCTTCCAAGCCCACGAAGCTGCAGGGCTTGAACGAAATGAAAACCGGCTGATTCAGGTCCCCTATTATACCATCGAATTCGGTATGTACGGCATGCGGGAATTCTTACTGAGGGATCGGGATTTTTCCGCGCTCTTTGCCGCCACGGATGAACTGGCTATCGGGGCCTTACGGGTTTTAAGGGACGAGGGCCTGCGGGTACCGGAGGATATTTCCGTGGTCGGATTTGATGACATCGAAATCGCAGATTATCTCATACCCCGGCTTACCACCATACGGCAGCCTTTGGATGAAATCGGGGAACAAACCGCCCTTACCCTGCATAAGCTTATCAACGGCTACCGGGGAACGGGGATGGATATGATCCTTCCTTATAAACTTATTATCCGGGAATCCACAGCCCGAAAAATATAAATCCTAGAACGAACATTTCCCCACCATAGTGTAAGGTTTTCCGTTTTGGGGTAACGTGAGGCCGCCCCCCAGCCAGTCGGCATGGGGATATTTACCCCAAACCTCGGCGGACTGCGCCTGCAAAATATATGAAATTATATACAAGAGGAATTTTGAGATGTATTTTTACCGTTTTCAGGAACTTTGTTTAGCCTGTTGCACCCCGTAAAAAACGAACCATAGCCGAACCGATGGGCCCCGTTACTTTCTAACCATGGGTTCCTGTTCCGCGACAGGGAAACATCGGCACATCATGGGTACACGAGAGCAGACTGTCCACAGCCTGCTCCATCTTCAGTTTCTGTTCCACCAGCACCGTGCTATCCCCTTCAGAGCCAGGACAGCCATCTTGACCCGTCCTGCTTCGAGTTTATCCTCAAAAGGCTGTTCTAAAAGCCGTTGGAAGGGTGTTTTCGCCTGGTCGTAGATCCTTTTCTTCTCTGCCCCGATCCCTTCGCCCCTGATTTGCTTCATGCAGGGGTACTACAGGTTGAACAGGGGGTTCGCATCATAAACGGCTTGGTGGGCGGCACCCCCGCCGCCCCCGGGGAGTGGAAATACCCGACGATCTTGTGGACGGTGGGGTAATACTTTTGCTCGACATAGGAAGTGTCGTATTTGTGGGAAGGGCGGCCCCGTGGGGTTGGTACCAGCGGTCACGGGGGGTTGTTATCAGTGCTTATCGCGGCAATCGGGCTGGGTGTAATGTTGTATATCCCTCGGTGTATTATGGCGATATTCTCTGTATTCTGCTTCTATGTTGAAGATTGCGAGAATAATACCAAAAATATATCCGACAAATATGAGAAAAAGTACAAGGAACAAATTGAGGAACCTCGTAAAAACAAAAAAACTATAGATTACGCCCTTACGCTGCATTTTCAAAGACGGCTGTTGGCCCAGTTCTATTCCGACTTGGCGGCATTGCGCTATGAACGGGGTTTCCCGCGATTACGAAGAAAAGAAGTACAGCAATGGTTTACACCGAGGGATGTAAAATTACTGGCTATACTTTTGCACATGGTTGAACCGGCAAAAATCGGGTTTAAAGAAGCCAGTAATATCCCTCCCGAACTATCACCGCAAGACGATGTTCCAATGAACAAGTTGCTGTATAAACTTTACAAGGAAGCCGAAGGATTAGTACCAAGGAATAAGCAGACGGAGCGAGCGAAAATAGGGAAAAATGGTTCGGGTAAT
>JAIRLU010000058.1 GCA_031259215.1 Treponema sp.
GTACAGCCCCTTATACAGGTTGTGGTCTGTCTCAAGCTCCGTAAGCTGGTCTGCGGGCAGTCCCCATTCGACGGCGTTCTCTTTGGAAACGGCGATACGGTTCCCGCTCCACCCAACAAACTCCGATTCTTTCGTGGGCAAATAACCCATGTAAGCCTCCTTTATGTGGATATGGATATATTGAAACACCCCGTTCCAGAAACCGGCGGTTTCCCCTGTATAACGATGAGAACAATACTGCAGGGTGAGGTGCTATGCGGTCGGAAGGGGTCTTATGCAGTCGAATAGCGCCCCTATCCGAGTGTATAAGGGCCTTATCCGACCGTATAGCGCCCCTATAGGGGGGGGGGGGGGGGGTAATAAGGTTACCCAAAAGGGTTATGGGATCTTTCATACATGCCCTGGCCTAAAATTCCCTGGGTGTATGCTATTGTATACACCCAGGGCTTCGGGGAAATCCTCCTAAAGGTTTCCCCGGTAGCTGCATACCGTTTTCTAGAATATGCGGTCCCGCAAAGATAGTCAAGAATAAAATCGTAAAACTTGAAAAAAAATACCATCCCCCTTAGTATCGGCACACACCGGCCAAAGCAGGGAGGGCCCCTGGAACACCTCTTAGGCCGCCTGGATGGACCAAAGCATTAGAGGCGGTGCATGGCTTTGAAGACCGCTTCGTGCATGAGGTTGACGGAGACATGCAGGGAGGAACCTAGGCAAGCCAGGTCTTCTTTGACCTTTTCCAGGCTTGTATTACCTTGGGATAAGTCCACCATCATCATCATGACAAAATTACCGGATAATACGGTCTGACTTATATCTACTATGTTGATATTCCGTTCTGCTAACAAAGCGCTGACCCGGGCGATGATACCGACCTTATCGGTTCCCACCACGGTGATGATTGCGTTCATTAAAACTTCCTCCATGCTTTTTGGGGTTAATCGGTCTCCATCTTATGCTCAGTGAGGAATAAATCCAAGACCGTGAGGAAGAGGATCACCACCATCGGTCCTAAAATAAGGCCGTTGAAACCAAAGGCGCTCACACCGCCGAGGATGGCGAAAAAGATGATCAAGGGATGGAGCTGGATCCTATCCCGGAGAAACATGGGACGCAGAAAATTATCCAAGATAGAGATAAAGATTCCCGAAACTATCAGAAAGAGAATACCCCCCAGCATGTCCCCCCCGATAATACGGATGATCCCCAGGGGTGCCCATACTAGTCCGCCACCTATCATGGGTATAAACACACAGATAAAGGTCAGGACCGCAAAGACCAGGGCACCCTTAATCTGAAAGATGCTGAAAATGATATACCCCATAATCGCCTGGATAAAGGCCACAATGATGTAGCCCAAAAACAGATTCCGGGTTATATCCATGAATTTCACTACCAAGGCGCTGAGGTAGGTTTTCCGTATGGGGATCGCATGGAGCACCAAATGGGAAAGATAGGGAGCATCCATATAAAAGAAAAAAAGGGAGAACATGATTAATACCAGGCTGAAGAAAAAGGAACCCACGTTCCATGCAAAATCACTGGAGATATGAATCATATCTTGGAGGCTGGAACTGAGGATGCCCAGGATCCTCACCTGAATATCATCTACGGTGAAAAGGACCTGTCCTGCAGTGATATCTCGGATAAATTCCGTTATATGCCTAAATAGGTCCGCTAAGATATCGGGTTTGGTATAAAACACCTCTCGAACCACGCGGATAAGGTCAATGATCTGTACGATACATTGAAAGCTCACGAAAAGAAGGGGGATGAGGATGATTATCACGGTTCCCACCGCAAACACCGCGGACCACATGTTTTTGAGGATGATACCCTTGGGACATTTGGGGTCGAGTCTTTTGATAAGACGGTGATGCAAAGGGCTTAAAAGCACATAAAACATGGTGGACCATAATAATACGGTAAAAAAGGGGGCAAACAGCCTACAAACCACGAGCAGCAATAAAATAAGGATGACCCCGAAAACGTAGTTTTGTATTCGTTCTGGCGGGGGTATTTCAGCAGAAGGGGTAGGTACATCGTTCATATTGAGATCATACACTTTCTGATCTTTATTGACAATTGAGCACTTCTTATCGGTAGGATAAACGTCGCTTACCTTGAAATAGGGGCTTGGCAGTCTTGGCTTCCACCATCGAGGAGGTCTCATTAGACGCTTAAAAAACAGCAAAATGCGGAGCATTTTGCAAGACTTGTTCGATAACCAACCGGGTTATTGAACAAGTCCATTGAAGGAATCATCCAAATGTAGTAGCTTACTATACAGTAACCTGAGTTTCTCGAAGGTGCTTCATGGCGCATCGGTTCTGGTTACTGATGAGGTGCAGTTATGGTGTTTATCGTGCGAACCGATCTAGAACGGCTTTGTGCTTGTATTTTTCAGGCCCTAGGTATTCCCCAGGAAGAGGCAGAGGATTGTGCCGAGATCTTGGTTACTGCAGACGCCCGGGGTATCAAGAGTCATGGAGTTGCCCGGATTACACGCTACGCCAATGGGATTAGGGCAGGACTCATTAAAGGCGGTGTTACGCCCCGGGTGCTCCATGAGACCCCCTGCTCTTTGGTCTTGGACGGGGAAGGAGCTATGGGCCTCAGCTTGAGTAAACGGTCTATGGAACGGGTCATTGCCAAGGCTCGAGAACAGGGTATGGCCTTCTGCAGCATCCGTAATTCCAACCATTTCGGGATCGCCGGCTTCTATACGGAAATGGCCGCCCGGGAAGACATGATTGGCCTTGCCATGACCAATACCGCCGCCTTGGGGGTGCCTACCTTTGCACGAAAAGCCATGTTCGGTACCAACCCTATTGCCTTTGCCGCTCCTGGGCTTGAGGGAATGCGGTTTAGCCTGGATATGGCCACCACTACGGTTCCTCGGGGTAAAATTGAGGTATATCAGCGAGAGGGCAAGGAACTCCCGCCCGGTTGGGCAGTGGGCAGTAATGGATTGACCGCCCAGGATCCCCGTAGCCTCCTGGATACTATGATTCGCCGGCAAGGGGGCGGCCTGCTCCCCTTGGGTGGAGCAGGAGAAACCCACGGGGGGTATAAGGGCTACGGCCTTGCGGTTCTGGTAGATATCCTGTGCGCCCTCACCTCCGGGGGAGTGTTCGGTGAAGCGGTCCGGGATTCGGAAATCACCTCTGCCCGGGTCTGTCACTGTTTCATGGCCATCCGTTTGGATATTTTGAGACCTCCCGAAGATTTTAAGCGGGATATGAGCCGTATGCTGGAGGCCCTAGTCTCTCTGGAACCTGCGGAAGGGGCTTCCCGGGTCTATTACCCCGGACTTAAAGAGCAGGAAGCGGAAGGGTTGAGTAATACCCAAGGGGTCCCCCTCGCTGAAGACCTGTGGCAGGAGCTCACAACCTGGGCAAACGTGTTAGGAGTAGCCCTTCCCTCGGTACAAGCAGTACCAGAACCCTAAAAGCACGGTATCTTTCTATACCGTGAGTTCGACCATTAGTCCATGGGTACTTAGATTAAAAGGTCCACGAATTATCACGAATGAGTTACCTGCTACCGGTTTAAATTCGGGGGCATGAGCGGACCCTTAGTATGGCATCGCACCTCACATTTTTTATGATGGTTTTACCTTGGTTTTATTGCATTCGTTTATGGGTTTTATTTATTTTCATATTGCATAATTGGTAAGGTATAGATACAATAAACCAACTTAACCCTTTGGAGGAAAATGATGAAATCTATGAAAACCAACCAAGGACGATTGGTGTTGGGGGTCTTACTGGTGCTCAGCCTCAATCAGACCCCGGTCTTTTCCGGTTCCCGGAAAGAAAAAAGCGCTGCCCCGGAGGATGCTCCCCAACAACGGCCGGTAACCCTAGTGGTTGCGGCCGCGGCGAGTCTGGAAAATGCTTACGTGCAGGAACTCATTCCCCTGTTCCAAAAGAACTACCCCCATATCACCGTGGAGGGAGTCTACGATAGTTCAGGGAGACTTCAGACCCAGATTGAGCAGGGACTGGAAGCGGATGTCTTCATGTCGGCAGCGACCCGGCAAATGGATGCCTTGGTAGACAAGAACTTTATTGCTGCCTCCTCGGTGAAGCCCCTGTTGCAGAATAAGCTGGTGCTGATTAAGCCTGTAGGAACCAATACGCCTGTTACGGGTTTCCAGAATATCACCGAGGCCCAGATCATCGCCCTCGGGGATCCTGCCACCACCCCGGCAGGTCAGTACGCCCAAGAAGCCTTTACCAATCTTGGTACCTGGGAGGCAGTTTCCGCCAAGGTGAGCCTGGGGAGTAATGTAACGGAGGTCCTGAACTGGGTTGGAGAGGGAAGCGCAGAAGTGGGGATCGTTTACGCCACTGATGCAGCTTCCACCCAAAAAGTGGAGATCATCGAAGAACTCCCTGAGGGCCTCTTGGCCACTAAGGTGATCTACCCAGTGGGGCTGCTGAGGGCTGCTCCGCATACCGAGGAAGCTCAGCTTTTTATTAATTTCCTTGCCTCTGCTGAGGCTTTGAGGATTTTCAACGCCTTTGGATTTTCTCCGAACAGTTAACCGGGAGCAAAAACGAGTAAAATGGATCTTTCCCCCATTTTGATTTCTATGAAAACCGCTTCTGCGGCGATAGGGGTAACGTTTTTTCTGGGGGTCCTGGCAGCTAAAGCGGTTGCCGGGATCCGGCGGAAAGAATGGAAGATGATCCTGGACGGAATCCTCACCCTGCCCCTGGTGCTTCCCCCCACTGTGGCGGGTTTTTTTCTGTTGTACCTTTTTGGGGTGCGGGGGCCGGTGGGACGGTTCTTCCTGGAGTACTGGAGCATAAAAATTGCCTTTTCCTGGGGGGCCACCGTGCTTGCGGCAGTGGCCATATCCTTTCCCTTGATGTACCGATCCGCCCGAGGCGCTCTGGAACAGGTAGATCCCAACCTTATCTACGCGGCCCGAACCTTGGGAATGTCTGAATGGAAGGTATTCTGGAAGGTCAGCCTTCCCACGGCTATACCCGGAGTTGCCTCAGGGGGAGTCTTGGCTTTTGCCCGGGGCTTAGGAGAATTCGGCGCCACTGCCATGATCGCCGGTAATATTCCAGGAAAAACCCGAACCTTACCGTTGGCGATCTATTCCACTGTGGCCGCAGGAGATATGGAGAGGGCCTATACCTATGTGCTCATTATCGTCCTGTTTTCCTTTGGGGTGGTGGCCTTGATGAATTACGGTACCTTGCAAAACGAACGTCCCCCGGAACCGCCGGTAGCTTCACCGCTTGATCCCGGTCAGGGACGGCTATGAGTATTCAGGTCTCGATTCGTAAACAGGTATCCCGGCATTTCTGTCTGGAAACCAGGTTTGAGAGCGATGATACCTGTCTTGGCATCTTAGGGGCCTCGGGCTGTGGGAAAAGTATGACCCTCAAATGTATCGCGGGCATTGAAACCCCTGATGAGGGGCATATTGCGGTCAATGGCCGGGTTTTATTTGACTCAGGCCAGAAGATAAACCTGAAACCCCAATCCCGGCGGGTAGGGTATCTCTTTCAGAACTATGCCTTATTCCCGCGGATGACGGTGCTGGAAAATATTACCGTGGCCCTTTCCCTTGCAAAACAGGAAAAGCTTCAGAAAGCCCGGCCCTGGATAGCCCGGTTTGGGCTTACGGACCTGGAAAACAGGTATCCCCGGCAGCTTTCCGGGGGACAGCAGCAACGGGTCGCGCTGGCCCGGATGCTCATCCAGGATCCCGAATGTATCCTATTGGATGAACCTTTCTCCGCTTTGGATACCCACCTGCGGGAACAGATGCAGGTGCAACTGCTTCAGATGCTGGAGTCCCGGCATGATGTGATCATGGTTACCCATAGCCGGGACGAGGCTTATCGGCTCTGTGATGAACTTTTGGTGATAGATCGGGGCCGGGTTTTGGCCAAAGGAGCCACCAAAGCCTTGTTTCAGTATCCTGGTTCAGTACCGGTAGCCCGAATCACGGGGTGCAAAAATATTTCTCCCCTCAGGCGGACCGGACCACAGGAACTGTACGCCCTGGATTGGGGACTGTCCTTGCGGGTGCCCGTACCCATTGAGGATTCCATTACCCATGTGGGGATCCGGGCCCATGACTTCCAGCCTTTATGGGAAACTCCAGAACCAGGAACCTACAACCAGGTCCGCATGGCGATTACCCGGCGCGCTGAGGAACCTTTTGAACAGGTTCTGCTCTTTACCAATGGGAATACCTCAAACCCTGCAGAGCAGGGAGAAATCTGGTGGAAATACAGCAAATACCAATTTCAGGAGATACCAACGGGACTGTTTATCCCCCCGGAAGCACTGCTGCTTTTACGCAGTTAATCCGGAAAAACCCCTATGGGATTAAAAAATCATCTCATCATAATGGATATGGATTGGAAGCCATGCATGGATTACGAGTACCGTGCTTAGCCTAAATCCCCTGTCATTCAAAAAACACGAACCCCACGAACCAGCACGAACGGAACAGAGCAACCTGCAGGTCGCTGGGTGTTTCATCTTGAGCGGGTTATTCACAGGGTACGGTACGTCAGGTAAAATTACCCGTTGTCTCAGCACAAGTTCGTGCAGTTCGTGGGATGACCGGCCCATCCTTCAAGGGTTCTATCGGCGCTCAAAGGACGACCGGACCGGTTCGTATGGTTCGTGGTGCTTCTTAACCCTGCTTTTAGGCCAATCACCCTACGAGCATGGGCACATGAAAATAGAGAATGTGACTCCTTAAAATATCCAGTAGACAAAAGGAATAAAGCAAGCAGAAGAATAAAATTGTTCGGAAACCTCAGTTTCCGAACAACTTCCGCTTAAAAAACGATAAAAAACGTGGATTTTATTAAGAAATCCACGTTTTTTGGAGACTTGTTCGAGAACCAACCGGGTTCTCGAAC
>JAIRLU010000064.1 GCA_031259215.1 Treponema sp.
ATTACCACAGACATCCTGAGGGGAGTCTACAGAGGGAGGCTTTGGGGGCATGAGTATGATAGAGATAACATTTCCAATGACTATGGTCATGTGACGGATGTTTCGATGGAAATTCTCGGCGGATATGAAAACATACTCGTCAAAAAGGAAATATCCGCCGCCACCAAAGCAGTATGGGATCATATAAGCACCTCTAACCAGCCCGTGGTTGTCCTTGTGGACAGTAATAAACAGAGACTTGGTGGCGGTATACGAAATTCTTCTGCTCCTCCAATTTTACACTATATTGTGATACGGGGCATAAAAGAAACCAGTTCTGGGACAAGATACTTTTACGCACATGATCCGGGAGATTCAGTTTATCCCCTCGAGTACACCGAAGGGGAATTGAGATTTATAATGGCCTTATCAGGAACTACAAACCCCAGATGGGTGTATGATTACGGAAGAGGTGTTGTGGATCCTGTGTATCGTAGGGAGCCTGCGTATATTCTTACAGTACAAGGAGACTAGCCATGAAAAAGATAGTTTTTTGCACGTTTATCGCCGTTGGTTTCGTGTCCTGTAGACAACAGGTAACTGAGTATGCAAAGAGTACGCCTGAAGAAAAATGGGAAATTATACAAGAATACTGCATGGCTTCCGACGCTCCTGTCAGTGACGAACGTCCCTTGGCCAATGTCCTTTCCGAACAGGAAGTATTGCTGAAAGCAGCGGACTTTGCCATTGCAGAAGGCGTCCTTGATCCCTCCTACTATGCGTATCAGACCAACCCTGCACTGATGGATGCGAAGATAGAAACTCCGATACTGATGACCGATGCCAGCAGCGGGGTGCCTAGGTTGTATATTCTTCATGCGGTTGATACGGAGGGAATAAGTCTGGCGCGTATCTCTGTTAGTTCCAATCCTGCTGATACCAGTGAAGCATCCTTTGTGCACGGTCGTTCTATAGCAGATCCTGGCGGGGCAATTAATCATCTAATAACTAAGCGTGAAGCGACTGCATTGATCCAAAGCCAGTTTCCAGACGGTACGGCTAGCGAACCCATGATGATAGGCAATCTCCGGCTAGGGGCTGATCCGCATAGTCACATAGCTCTTTTATGGTACTTTACGGTCAGTAAAAACGCCCGTAGCGCGGCTGGTACTGGTGGGGATTACGTCATAGATGCGTACGTTACTGATTATAGTTATATTCTCGGAGGCGTATCTAACCGGGCGGCGATCAATAAAGGCCATACCAGTCATCATCTGGACGGGTACCGGATGGTGAAACTTGACCGGCCCCTCCAACTTTTTGATACGTTGAATACTGCCCGATCGGTAGGAGGCGTTTTATTCTCCTCCTCTGCGTATCCCAGAGAAACGGTAGGCTTCACGCCGGTGCCCCTCAAATAAGGGCATGACCAAACGCCCTGCCCTGGCTGCTGCGCTATGGGGCATGGGCTTTATAGCGGCGTATAAGGGTGCGGTAGGGTATTGGTTTTCAGGACCGCCCCACATCGCCCTGGAGTGCGCCACTGCTTACGGGGGTATCGCTTCCGGCAAATGGGGCGGCTTTATCCAAACCAGGGAGGAAACCTGCGGCCATGCGGCGCTGGCGTTCTTTCTTACCCATATCGGATTCCCGGCCACCGAAGGATCCCTCATCAGGGAAACCGGCACCGATGCCATGCTTTCCCTGGTCGATATGGATCGGGTCTTTACGAGCCGGGGCCTCAAGACCCAAGTGCTCCAGGTTGATCCGCAGTATTTCAGAAAGCATCCTGCGGCCGCTATCCTGCACGTTTCAAGCCAGCACTTTGTGGTGTTCCTGGGGGAGGAAAACGGTGAACCGGAGATCTTCGATCCTGCTTATGGCCAGGTGTTTGTCCCCTGGAAAACCCTGTTGCGGCTGTTCAGCGGGTATATGCTCTACGTCTACCAATGAGCACACGAGCGCCGGACGTACCGAGAAAGCCGGTTCTGTTTGTGGTATCGGTGATGCTCATTACCCTTACGGTGAGTTTTCCCCTGTTGGGTAGGAAGCACGGAGTCAAGACGACACGAACTGAATAGAAAACATTTCCAGAGTAAAGCGGTCTTTTCCCTCATAAAATAACCGGTACGTCAAAAAAGGAGGGCTTGTTCCCTGGAAACGGCCCTTCGACCTATTCGATTATCATAAAATCATGGAAATACACCACCTCTATTCGTCCCAGATGCAATATGTCATTATACCGGCGTACCATTTCGGCCTTTATCAGGCTTTCGTTGGCTTCGCGCAATTCTGCTGCGGTATGGGCACTAAAATACGCGGCGGCGATATTCCTAAAATCCCGTATCTTGGAGTCCAATTCTTCGGCAAAGGCCCGATCCGTTGACCGGTAGGGGAAGGCAATGGAAATAACGATGGTCATAGGCGGGGTATCCGCCGTAACCACCCGGAACCGGCCGATACCGGTAAACATTCCGTCCGTGGCCTGGGCTTCCGGCTGTGCCTTACGGGAAAAAACCGGAAGCACCCGGTCAGGCAGGGTATACAAAGGACGGGCCCCGGGATTCCGTAACACTAAGGCATAAACCGTTACCCCTGCAAGCACCAGGATTAAAAGCAAAACCAGGACCCAGAGGAACCGGTATAGGATCCGTCCCAGTTTGGCGAAGAAGTCTACCAAGGGGCTTACCGGGGGTTTTACCGATGGGGAAGCTATGTTATGCATACCAGAGTCATGGACGCGCTGCAAGACTTAACCCAACACAATTCCCGCTTCTTCAAAACGCCGGAGTACGGCGAGATTGACCGCATTAAGGGTCGCCATATAATCTGCTTCTTTGGCAATATAAAAGATGAACGTAATCTGACAGGTGGTTCCACTGACCCCAGTCAGCCCTGCCGAGGAATTACCATCGGTTCCTTCCACGGTAGATCCTATTTCCCGGAGGAGGACCAAGGCCGCCTCGATCTTTTCCACGCCGCTCGTGGTCTTTACCGCGAGGATTTGACTCACCTTGGTATTCGGCGCAGCGGTGATGTTTTCAATTGGGGTGGATGCGAAGATGCTATTGGGAATGATCACCGTGCGGTTTTCCAGGGTTCGCAGCCTGCTGGTCCTGATGCCCATATCGGTAATCACCCCGTCATGACCGGCAATCTTAATCCTATCATTGATAGCAAAAGGCCGATCCACAAATACCGTGATGGAGCCGAAACAGTTGGATAGGGTGTCCTTGGAAGCCAAAGCCAGGGCCGCACCTCCCAGGCCTAAACCGGCCATGAGGGCACTCACATTATACCCCAAGGTCCGCAGGATAAGCACCCCCGCAATGACCCATATTAGACTACCGGAGAGCTTCTTGAGCAGAGGCTGCATATCGGTTTCTCTTTTTGAGAGGGGGCCCGGCGCCTTTACCGGGACATACTGGTTTATCAAAATCTTAAGCAGGGCTACCGCGGCCCTGGCAAGGACCACGATAATCAGGGAAGCCACCACCCGGTTCACCCAAAGCCGCGGGGTTTCATCCAGATCCAGCACACTCAGGCCATAGGCAATACCCCCCATGGTAATCAGCCAGGTCAGCGGCGGTTTTGCGGTTTCCACGATACAATCATCCAAGGGACTGGATGTTTTACGGCAGATATGTTTTACTATACTGGAGAGGATCAGGGCGCAGAGTTTTCCCCCAAGAAAGCCCCCTCCCATGAAGCCCAGGGCACAGAACCACTGCTGTACCTGATTACCCCCAATGCTTACCTGTAAGAATTCCATGATTCTGCACACTCCCCAGCCTAGTACGGGGCATTGCTAAAGCTCAGCCCGCTGGGATATAACCCGAGAGATAAGGCCGTAGCGGACCGCTTCTTCTGCATTCATCCAATAGTCCCGGTCAGTGTCCTGTTCTACCTGGTTAAAAGCCACGCCGGTCTCGGCGGCGATGAGGAAGTTGATCTTTTCCCGGAGCTTATCCAGTTCCCGAGCGTGGATTTCTATATCCGTAGCCACTCCTCGGATTCCTGAAAGAGGCTGATGAATGAGGTAGTGACTGTTAGGCAAGCCCACCCGCTGGTTCCGGGGACTGGCAAGCTGAATAATAGCCGCTGCACTGGCCACGAGGCCCATACCGATGGTCCACACCGGAGGCGTAATAAACCGGATCATGTCGAAGATTGCGAACCCCGCATCCGCATCCCCCCCAGGAGAATCAATAAAGATACGGATCGGCTCTTCTCCCATATCCTCCAAGAGGAGGAGCTGCCGGATGGTCCGCTCTGCCAGGTCTTTTTTTATGTCTCCGGATAACAAGATGGTCCGAGTTTTAAGCATCTTATGTACCAGGGGGTCTGGTCCTGATCCTGAGGATTTTTCCTCAGCCTCTTCCTCGGGTTCCTCGGCGTACCGCTTTTTGTCGTAGTCTTTCGGGGGGCTATACCTGGTTTGCATTGCACATCTCCTCGTAATTAGGGTAACTTTGCAACTTTGTACCCTGTTTCCATTTTTCCATACTTTTCCATAAAAGAAACGTACGATTACTATACTCTTAACTGGGTATATAATCAATCCTGTTTCTGCAGATGGACCAGATACGCCATAGAAAACATCCGGAGGCTTTGAAGGGTTTCTCGGTTCACCCTATAGGTATAACAGGCCCCATCGCCTCACCATCTCATTCTATGCCTTTATCCTGACCGATAGAACCCTGTAAAAGACAGGGCCCTTCCTATAAAAGGACCCGCCGCTCCACGAGGAAGGTCCCGGTCTTTACCGGGCATACTCAATGATCCGGGTTTCCCGGATGATGGTTACTTTGATTCTGCCGGGATAGCGGAGATCCGTTTCGATCCGTCGGGCTATCTGCTTGGCCAGGTCTCGGGACTGCTCATCGTCCATCACTTCGTTGTTGACGATGATCCGGAGCTCCCGGCCTGCTTGAATGGCAAAGGCCTTTTCTACCCCGGTAAAGCCTGCAGCGATATTTTCCAGATTCTCCAGCCGTTTGATGTAGTTGTCCAGTGTTTCCCGCCGGGCTCCAGGCCGGGACGCGGAAATCGCATCTGCAATCTGTACCAGCACTGATTCAATACAGGAAGGCTCTAAATCATTGTGATGGCTCCCGATAGCATTGATGATCCGGGGGTCTTCTCCCATCTTTCGGGCCATGTCCATGCCGATCTCCGCATGGTTTAAATCCGAATCCGATTCTACCCCTTTCCCAATGTCATGTAACAGCGCTGCCCGCTTGGCCAGCTCCCGGTTGGCCCCGATTTCTGCGGCGAGAATTCCCGTAAGAATCGCCACTTCCTTGGAATGGTAGAGCACGTTTTGCCCATAGCTGGTACGGAAATAGAGCCGTCCCAAGGCCCGGATCGTATCGGATTTGATATTGTGGATCCCCAGATCAAACAGAACCTTCTCTCCCTCTTCAAAGATCTTCTGAGAAATGTCCTTGGTAACTTTGTTTACGATTTCCTCGATCCGGGCAGGATGGATCCTGCCGTCGATGATGAGCCGCTCCAGAGCAACCTTGGCAATTTCCCGGCGCACCGGATCAAAACAGGAAATGACCACTGCTTCCGGGGTGTCATCAATGATGATGTCCACTCCGGTGAGGGTCTCCAGGGTACGGATATTCCGTCCCTCCCGGCCTATGATGCGGCCCTTCATCTCGTCATTGGGTAAGGTAACGGTGGCCACGCTTACCTCCCCGGTTACTTCTGTAGATAAGCGCTGAATAGTAGCAACTAAAATATTCCGGGCCTTTTTTTCCGCCTGAACCGTGGCATCCTGTTCAATTTTGTTGATGAGACTCTGGGCATCATGCCGGGCTTCACTCTCCAAGTTTCGAATAATAAGCGCCTTCGCAGCTTCCACACTTAAACCGGAAATACGTTTCAATTCTTCCCGGTACCGTTCTTCTTCTCGATCCAACGCGCCTTCCCGTTCCCGGATTTTCTTTTCCTTTTCGGCAAGTCCCTGTTCCGCCCGTTCGAGTTGATTCATCTTTTTATCTATAGTCTCTTCTTTTTGTACGACACGCCGTTCGTATCGTTGCAATTCGGCCCTGCGTTCCCGAGTCTCCCTCTCCTGCTGGTTTTTTTCGCGGATAACTTGTTCTTTTGCTTCTAGAAGGATCTCCTTCTTTTTAGCCTCAGCTTCTTTTATCGCATCCTGTTTAATACGTTCGGCTTGCTGTTCCGACGTGGTTAATTGGAATCTGGCGTATAGCCATCTAATAGTCCAGCCTAAGGTTAACCCAGCAAGAGGGAGGATTATCCAGTATATCCAATACATCACTCTACCCCTTACCGTTTTTCAACGTTAATAAAATTCACAATAGCATACGATAAAAGGCCGATTTTTGTCAAGATGGATTTGTAGCGCTCATAAAGTGAGGGCCTATACAGTCCAGTAAAGGACCGGACACAATAGAGTTGTTCAGAAACCTCAGTTTCTGAACAACTTCCGCTTAAAAAACAGCAAAATGCGGAGCATTTTGCAAGACTTGCAAGCTAACCGCAGGTTGGCAGATAACCAACCGGGTT
>JAIRLU010000181.1 GCA_031259215.1 Treponema sp.
ATAGATGAGCGCGTCAAGGAAGCGGCTGTTATCGGTTTTCACCTTTCCCCGTTGTTTAGGAAAAAGGGTAATAATTTTTTTCCGCTGTTCAGGGGTTAATTTCATAGCCTGAGTATATCATATTTTCTTAGTGTGAACAGACCCTAGTGTAGAGGCTGTATGTATCGCCCCCTTTATAGGAGCTCTTAGAGAGAAATCCCCTAGTAGGCCCGGTCCGGAAACAGCCTGAATCCAAAACTGGCAATCAGCCCAACGGATCGGGGATACTCAGCAGTATCAATCAGCGAATACCCTGAAGGACTCCCCGAATTGGCTGGCCCTGCAATGTTGGTGAAATAGGAAAACACCACCCCGGCTTCGCCAAAAATTTGTACGGGTACGCTGGATTTTGCAAATGCATAGTCTGCGCCAATCTTGAGTATATGCTGCCACTGATAAGCCCCATCTTGCAAGAAGTATTTTCTCAGTACCGGTTTAGTGCTCCGTCCACTGGGATCCAGTTCAGACCAAAAGGAACTGCCGTCCACGGCGCTGCTGCCATAATCCGCTCCATGACGGATCATTTGGTATTGAATATGCACCCCGGCCTGATTCGACCATAGGGTCTCCACCCGAAACAAGAGTTCATCTGAGTTGGGAGGTAAATAATACCCTAAGCCGTTGCCTTTGTTGGTATAGGCGGTTTCCATAGAGGGCTGACTATACCATGGAACGGTTTCTCTCGTATGGGTGTAACAATAAGGCTCGATCTTCGTATACCGTAAGGATAGGGTGGCAAAGGGGAACCAGGGAATGATGAGGGTCGTTCCGGTCTGAAAGGCATACATGGCCCGGTCTTTTTCAAGCCATGCAGACTCCACACTGATCTCATCCAGGAACAAGGAAACCCAGAGACTGCCTATCCCTGGATATTGGCCTTTCAGGTTGCCAAAGATGGACAAATTATCAAAGTCTCCAATGGTATTCTGATAGAAAAAATTATCCGTTACGGGAAACAGATAGCCTAGCTCAAATCGTTTCGGCCACAGGGCAGCGCTTCCAAAATCCAGATGCACATAAGCCTTGTAATTGATTTCCACCATGGAGATGGAAAAGGCGTTTTGATAGGTGGCCGCAGATTGTTTGATACCTTGGGTATTGTAATACTCCAGTATCCCGGTTAAGGTCGAAAAATACAACCAGGGGAAGGGATTGACGGTGGTTTCCAGCGCCAAGAAGGGGGAGGCCTGCCGGTTTAAAATGAGACTGCTTCCCTCTGTCATAGCCCCCCATTCTCGATCCAGTCGTCCCCCCCGGTATTGTATATGCCCTTCAAGCAGGGAACCGGCTAGTTCCGGCAGCATAGCCGAACCAACAGAAAGAGTCGAAGGCCATGGAGTATATCCCCCAGCGGAAATATCTGGATAATTAAACACAGACCCATCCCAGGTTTGTTTATAGGTATAGGGAAAGGAAGCCAAGGGCTGGCTATAGGTGGTGATTACTTGATTATAATACGATGGGTCTTCATCTTTAAAATCCTGGTAATAGGTGTTATAGGTCCCCAGGGCAGAACGGGGCGCCCTTATGACACCCCCTGCCATGGTAATCCGATAAGAAAAATGCTCCCCTAGATCCCCATTAAAAAAGCATCCAAGCCATGTATCGGTTCCCCAGGCGGTGTCTCCTTCCTGGGGGTAGAGGCCTCCAGAAAAGCTGGATCCCACTATGAGCCCCGCCTCTCCTGAAAAGCGAAGGTTCCCGGTTTTCCCGTAGTTTTCAAAGGTGTAGGTTCCCCGTTGCCAATCCAATCCGAGCTGTTCTTGGGTGTAGGTGTTTCTGGTATCTTCCAGGATACGCCGTTCTTGATCACTCAGGTTGCCAAAACCCTGAGGAGAGACGGCAGTATCAAGGATTTCCGTGATCCTGGAAAGGATAAGCTTCCGTGAATACGGTTTTGCTCCAGATAAGGGCGCACATAAGCCCCGCAGCGCGGCCTGTTCAAGAATCCGGTATACCGATTTATCGAGGGGTACAGACCCATAGGTTTGTCCTGCCAGAGGCATGATCATACTTATCAAGATGAATAAGCCCATACTACAACGGAGAGATTTAATCATCAGATGCTCCTTTACTCTATACATAAAAACTTTTTTCAAGACTCGGTTGGTTTTGAAAAAGCCCCTATTTTACGGGAGTTCGACAAAAAAGTCCACCAGACTAAGGTCTGCCGGACTAAGGTCCGAAATTACACGAATTACTGCTCAGGTATCCGAATAATTCGTGAACATGAGCGTTCATTTGCGGACTGTTAGTATTCCATCGCACCTCACCTTATGTATTATACGCTATTTTAAACGTTCCTGTTGGCTTTTAGCTGACTATCCGTCCCTTCCAGACGAAGCCTCGGCCGGAAATCGCTCGGAACCATGACCACAAGGCAGTAACCATGAGGTTCAAAATCATAAGGGGCCAGAGCAGTCCATAGTACCAGGGGATCTTCCGATCAATAAAAAGCATCATCCACGTAAGGGTATACAGGATATTCACCGCCAGGAGGTTCATCTGATAATGGGGGATACGGGGGAGCAAAAACAGCAAGGGAAAAGGGAGGAATAAAAAGAACAGCACCACGAAGCTCACAACCACCAAGATCAGCGAATGGTTCCCTAAAAAATCAAAAATATTTTTACCGATTCCTTCCACGGCGGCCTTGTACCCGGTATACATCCTGCAATGAACCTGTTCCCCCATATCAAGAAACAGGGTCTTAAATCCCTGGGACTTAACATACCGGGCAAGATACATATCCTCACTGGTTTTTTTCCGTATCGTGGTAAATCCACCGATATGCATAAAAACATCCTTCCGTATGGCGATAAATTGTCCGATGGCAACGGAAAAATATTTGCATTTGGTATACTGATTTAAGCACAGGGGGATGATAAACCCAGTCAAGAAAAACATCAGGGGCACGGTAATCTTTTCTCCGAAAGAGCGCAATTCCTGCCTCACATACCCGGAGATAAAATCCGCCTGAGAAGCCTGTATATTCGTAACCGTCCAGGAAATGCTGGAAGGACTATGGACCGTGTCCGCATCGGTCATGATGAGGATCTCCCCTCGGGCTTTACCGGCCAATTGCTGCAAGGCATAGGGCTTGCCGTACCAATCATCCGGCAAAGGGGCTCCGGAAAAAATACGGATCCGGGAATCAGTTTGCGCCACCTGGTTGAGAATTGCCCAGGTCTTATCCTGGGAATTATCGTCCAGCACGAGGATTTCGTAATTCCGGTACTCTTGCTGCATGAGCGCAGCAAGACAGCGTTGGATATGTTCCGCTTCATTCCGCACCGGGATAAGCACTGAAACCAAAGGGCCCTCCTTGAGGGACGGGGGACGGGTATATCTTCGTATTTCTACGATATTGGCCCCTGCCAATATAAAAAAATAAGACGCCAGCACCACAATACAAGAAAAATATAAAGCGCTCATCGTTTCTGCCATACCTATACCTCCCACCACACCCGAATCCTATCAAGAGGCATACAAAAAACGTAGGAATACATTTTTTCATTTCCCTCTTTTGTAACTTTTCTCTATCAAAGGCTTTTTCTAAAGCCTTTTTGCTTAGACCATACGTCCCCTGGATCTGAATTGTGAAAAGACCCGCATACTCAAGCCAAGACAAGCTCAGAGAAGCGCTTTAATCGTCTAAATCTTCGAGTATGTCTGTTACTCCTCCAGAGGTGAATTCCTCCTTTCCCTGCAAAGCCGCCGTACCCTTGGGATATTCCGAAAAAACGGACTTCCCTAAGAGTTCTATCTTGGCCTGTACGTAATCAAGCCGGTCTTGGTTAAGCACCGACCGGCAATAGGGGGTTCCCTGGATTTTTTCTATGGTATACCCTCCCCGGCTTACGAATTTTCGCCCCTGCCCTTCTACAAACCAGTAAACCAGGGCAATCGTTTTATTGGTCAGTTCTATGGCATTAATGCCCTTCTTGCTGATGGCACTACCGGAATTAAAAAGACAGGGCACCGGTAACTCATCGCCGTAAAGGCTCTGCCGCGGTATATGCCGCCGCTCAGACCGTTTCAGCTTACGTAATTCAAAGCGTAACGCCCGGACCTCCGTAGCGATCCGTTCCCGGTCGGTTCCCCGGGACGCAGGATAGTCCCGGCACAGCCGCTCAATCTCGAATTTGATATACTCAAACCGGCCGAGAGACTCAAAGAGGGCCCGGTGGGTATGCCCAATAATGGATATGCAGTGGTTATCCAGAGAGAAGCGATACGCATGTTTTTCCACATGAAAACGACGGTTAGGGCTGCGGGCGCTGGATATGTTCCGGATTCCTATGGGTTTTAAAAAATACCGAATACTGGCATTAATCAGGTTATTATAGCAGGTATATACCTTGGATGATTGGTGTCCGTGGTATACATAGAGAGGAAGGATGCCGGTCTCAATCCGGATGGCGTTGTACAAAGGATAGGGATAATTGGGCTCAAACAGGAGGCCCTCATCGTGATTGCCCAGGGTTTTGTACAGCCGCCCAGCAGCGTTAAACCGATCAAACACCTGATAAAGCCGTACCCACTGTTCCTTGATGGCATCCAGGGAATAGCGCAGCAGCTCTTCAATGTCTCCGTTCAGCACTAAGGTCCACCCATCCTGCCAATAATAATCCTCCAGCATATCCATGAGGAGGGTGCCGTTATGGGCAAGATCATCCCGATAACCCACCCCCATGTGGAGATCGCTTATCACCAGCACCTTGCCGCTTTGAGAAATATCCAAAACCGCTGCAGGATTAAAACGGGAACTTACCATTTCGGCAAAAAAAGCAGTAGAGGTCATGGAATAGTACCTAAGGGTCTCACGTCCTCGATTAGTGCTCCTTGGCCGCTATTTTTGCGAGAACGATTTCGGTCAATTTTTTAAATTGCAAAGGGAGTAACTCCGCATCAGGGGTCTCATACCGGCTGAGCAAGGCATGGAATTCGTTTTTAGCCAGTTCATACTGTTTCTGTTTATAATGAATGAAGGCAATCTCATATTCTGCAGCGCATACTTCGTCTATATAGGAAGGATACCGCTCAATGATGGCCTCATAATACTGCAAAGCCTGCTTATACCTATTCCGATCCGATGCTTCCTGCCCTTTTTGGATAAGCTCTGCAGGACTTAAATTCTCAGGTATGTAGAGCATCGATGTACAGGCTGCAAACCCCAGCAGGATCGGCATGATCCTAAGCCCCACACCCCCATATTTCAAGGTGATCATAGTATGAGCATACTTCTTTATGGGTCTTAAAAACAAGTAGCCCTGGGGCTTGCGCCAGGAAAAATCAGACCTGTCTTTTAAGAAGCCATCCCTAGGAGGATGTATCCTTATCGGATATGTTTTTTTTCAGTTCCTGGATAAACTCCTTGGCATCTCCCATGGCTTCGTAGGCATCGCAATAATCCAGATAACGCCGGATAATAGTGCTATATTTATACAGTTTCTCTTGGCCGAGTTTTTTCTTCCATTTACCCGCGGCGCAGCGGATCCGGGGCACATACTGGTCTTCTCCATCCATAGAGAGGGGTATTACCGAAGAAACGAGCAATGTACCGGTAAGTAATTTACAATGCCTACAGTTGGCACAGTATATTTTTCCGTGATACATGGCTCTATCCCGAAATGGCTTCTTACATACCCCCTTACATGCCCGGTTATGTCTTTCTTGGTACAATGTCTCATGAAACGCTTCATCCTGGAACCGAGGTTCCTGCTGAACCCTATCTTCTTCTATAACCATAACGGTACCTGCCTTATACCTTTAGCATGTATAAATATTCTAAAAATATACATTTTTTGTCAAGGGATTCCTCAGGGACTTGATCTGGTATGATTTGTGCAGGATTATGGCTATATTAAGGAGGAATGATTACATGATTGCAGGCATTATCGGTGCCACTGGATATGCGGGGGCTGAACTCGTCCGGCTCCTTGCAGGACATCCGAACATTACAACTTTGGCACTGGCTTCCATAAGTTTTGAAGGAGAGCGGATGGACTATATTTACCCCAATCTTTTCAGGAAGGTCCGCACCGCTTTGATACGACCCGAAGCCGTACTTGAGGCGGCAGAGGTGGTTTTTACCGCCCTTCCCAGCGGGGTAGGAGAATCCTATGCTAAGCAGTGTATGGAAAAGGGGATTCCCTGTATTGATTTATCCGCGGATTTCCGTTTTGACGATGATGAGACCACCTTTTCCGCATGGTATGGCAAGCCCTTTGTATACCCGGCACTACGGACCCGTTCAGTCTATGGTCTTCCTGAATTGAACCGGAAAAAAATTAAAGACCTCGCCGCTTCCGGCCCGGTGATTATCGGCAATCCCGGGTGTTATCCTACCGGAGCTTCTTTAGGAGCCTATCCCGCCTTGGCCCTAGGCTTGGCAGGAACCGGAACCATCATCGTGGATGCTGCTTCGGGGATTACCGGGGGAGGCCGGGAACCGAGCCGTGCTTTTCAGTATCCTGAATGTGCGGATGCCCTGGCCCCCTACAAGGTAGGCTGCCACCGGCATACCCCGGAAATTAGCCGTAATTTCGGGTTCATGGCTACCGGTAACGAAAAACAGCCAGAGGAAGCCCTGCCGCTGATCTTCACCCCTCACCTGGCCCCCATGAACCGGGGTATTCTCAGTACCATCTATATACCTTTAAGCGAGGCCTGGCAGGTCCCGGTTCCCCGGACTGCCGGACCTTGTCCGCCGACCCAGGAAATCATGGATCAAGGAGCGGTAATCCGGGCACGGTACGCCGCATTCTACCGGGATGAACCCTTTGTACGGGTACTCCCCCCGGGGAGTATAGCTGCCACTAATCGGGTGAGGCAGTCCAATTACTGTGATATTTCCATACATCTGGACCAGACCGGTACCACCCTCATCCTGGCCACTGCTCTTGACAATATGGTTAAAGGCGCCGCAGGTCAGGCAGTGCAGAATATGAACCTCATCTTTGGGTTTGATGAAACCACAGGACTCACCGCAATCCCCGCGGCTTTTTAAGCTCCGAGGGAACCGGCCCTGTCCTAACGTTTGTGTAAGTGGCCGATCTGTGGTAGAAATACCGAAGGAGCAGACAGGGCCAAGAGACCCAAGCGAGAGAAGGATCAAGGGGATCCGCTGCTTGAGCAGAAGATTTCCACGGTATGACCCCGGAAGAAGTCCTGGGGCAGAAGGGGCTTATAAAGCAGCTCACGGGAAAGATCCTGTAGCGGGCGCTGGAATGCGAGAGGGACCTGCATCGGGGTACGAGAACCAGGAAACCGTCATTCCGGTTCCCCGGGACCGGAAGGAGACCGTTGAACCGCACGTACTACCGAAATACCAAAAACGGGTTCCCCGGTTCAACGACCAGATTATCTCGCTGTATTCATTGGGGATGACCGACCGGGATATAAAAGCCCACCTAGAAAAAAGCTATACCGTCGAAGTATCGCCTGAACTGATAAGCCGGGTAACCCAGGGGGTCATGGAAGCAGTATCGGACTCAAGTCCACGGAGTGGCGGAACCAGCCGCTTGAGAAATCCTAGGCGATAGGGTATCTGGACACGATCTGGATACAGGCGAACGAGGAGGGGGCGAAGGTGTGGCTGGGAGGGTTAAATAGGCCGTGCGATATACAGGACGAATACGATAGAGTCGTTGAATGAACAGTTACGAAAAGTCCCGTTGGAAACTTCGTTTTCGCAACCGCGTGCCATTTTCGAATGACGGGGCTCTATTCAAGATACGGTATTTGGCGATACAGAATGCTTCAGAAAAGTGGACGATGCCGATTAAAAACAGGGGTCTTGCGATCAACCAGGAGAGCTCGTGAGGCAAGGAAAAGAACGGGTCCCGTTCTGAGGATACTTTGCCTATTACACAAAAATCTGACAGGCTCGGGGATTTCGGTCGAATAGCGGGGCGGAAGCATATACGGCCATACAACTATGTATCCAGACAATACATAAACACCATGGAGCATACAGGACGAACTTGTCAAAGTTTTCCAAGGCCCTTATGCCTTCCCTTTCGGCCTTGCAGCGACTGGACTTGTTCAATAACCCGGTTGGTTATCGAACAAGTCTTGCAAAATGCTCCGCATTTTGCTGTTTTTTAAGCGGAAGTTGTTCAGAAACTGAGGTTTCTGAACAACTCTACTGAATAGTTACGGGGATTTTATATGAAGGCAGCCATA
>JAIRLU010000007.1 GCA_031259215.1 Treponema sp.
AAACCTCAGTTTCCGAATAACTTCCGCTTAAAAAACGATAAAAAACGTGGATTTTATTAAGAAATCCACGTTTTTTGGAGACTTGTTCGAGAACCAACCGGGTTCTCGAACAAGTCCAATCTGCATTTTATCCTGCCCCTGTCTATTCTAATTAATCAAAAATACTCCTGGTGTCAGCGACGGTATAAAAACCGAACCATGCGGGATAAAAAAGAACCCCATTTCCCGGTCAAAAGGCGGGCCAAAATGAACTAATTCCTTGCTATATAAAGAAATAACCCGTCCTGATGGACGGGCTCTCAAGCTCCCCCGCGCGGGCTCGAACCACGGACCCAGTGGTTAACAGCCACTTGCTCTGCCAACTGAGCTACAGGGGAATGTATCTAATATATATACAGATATCACGCTTGTCAATACCCAATCGTAGTTATTTTAGGGCAAATCTATAAAAACATGACCCATGATTGGCCCTGGTAGGGATGTATTGATAAAACCAGGGAATTTCCCCAATATAAGAAAAACAGCCCTCCTATGTAAGAGGGGTGGAACCATGACTGGCTTTGGAGATTATGTAGATTCGGAACAAGTAGCAGAATATGACTTTTTTCATGGACTTGAAACAGAGGGCTTGTCCCTTACCAGGTATGTTCCTGCTTTGTGCTCTAGGCCCTGCTCTGCTGGGTTCCTGTAATACCTCAATCTCTTATGATTATCTCACGTTTATGGATGATGCTGCCCTGGAACCGTATAGCCCAGAAACCCCTTTCCTTCAGGAACTGGTAGAACAGGTAAAACAGGGAGCACTCTGGAAACGTTTAGATCCCCTAGGTATCCGTATCCGGGGCGAAAAAACCATAGCTCCCGATATATACATGGATTTCTATGCCTCCTGGGAATATGAGGGCCGTTATGGGGATATCCCTATAGGTAAGCTCTTTTTTGTACCTCAGGCAGATCCCTTGGCCCGCCGGAAGGATACGAGTTTAGCAGCCTGTATCCGGGGTGAAGAGACCCTCATCCCCATCCAGTACCTCAAGGCCCCTTTCGTGGCCCTTACGGTGGATGGCCGTTCTTTGGGAGATCCGGCCTATCCCTTGGTCAAGGTACTGGGGGTCCGTATTAGATCGGCAGATTTCCCTGAAAAATACGCGGACAAGGCCGCCCGCCTCGCCGGTAAAATCCAGGTACTTCAAGGCTACTTACTGACCCTACCCTTACTAGAGCAGCCCCCGGAAATTTGCTGGATCGCCGCTGCGGGGGATATGATGTTGGATCGAGGGGCTTCGGAGATTCTTGCTAAGGAAGGCCCTCAAGGGATACTCGGCGGAACCGCGGCCTTCTGTGCTGATGCAGATGTAACGTTGGTGAACCTGGAAGGGCCGGTAAGTAACCGGGGGACCAAAGCCCGCAAATCCTATACCTTCCGCTTTGATCCCCAGGTTGCTCCTCTATTGCGGGACGCAGGAATCGACGGGGTTCTGCTGGCTAATAACCACGCCTTTGATTACGGCATGGAAGGCTTCTTGGATTCTCTCACCCATCTTACCGCAAACCGCATCGCCTGCCTGGGGGCAGGTGTGGATAGGGAAGATGCTTCTCGTCCATTGCGTTTTTCCAAAGGTACTACCTCTGTGCGGGCTTTTGGTATCGCTTCCTTTCCCCGGGAAAAAAACGGCTGGGATGGACTTGCGGTCGCTGCCGGTATAGATACGCCTGGTATCCTCCATGCAGGTAAGGAAGGGGGGGAGCAACTCAAGCGCCGCTTTGTCCAGGATGGGGCTTTGGATATCCTGCTGTTTCATGGAGGTGAAGAATGGTCCTTGAGCCCCACGATTGCGACTCGGGAACTCTATACGGATCTCATCCGCGCCGGGGCGGATCTGATAATCGGCTCCCATCCCCATGTAGTCCAAGGCTTTGAATGGGTATTGGGAAAACCCGTGTTCTGGTCCTTGGGAAATTATGTGTTTGGCGGGATGGATCAGACCCCGGGAGGCGAAGATGGTCTTTTTATCCGGCTGGGATTTAGGGGAAATACCTTGGTGTACTTTGAACCCTATGCCCTGCGTTTATCCCACACCAGGACCGACCTCGTACCAGAGGAACACCTCGACTCCTTCTATACGCGATCCCTGGCCCTACGGGACCGCCCTCCTGAACCATAGGCTTACAGGTGCTTTTCCAAGAGCAGTCGAGCCTGTTCTTGGATCTGCTGTACCGGAGCCCGATAATTTTCCTTGAGAGCATTCAGATGCTGATGGTAAAAGGCGACGAATTCCGGGTCCTGGAAAGGATCCAACTGAATCTGCCGGCCTGTACGGCGGGCTAAGTCCTCTTCCTTTTTCCGCAGTTTAGGCGCGTATTGCCGTTTGATCGCTTCTTCATACTGAGCCGCTTCATTGAGGTACCGGGAGATGATCTGGGTAAACTGTTTATACAGAGGGCTAAACCGGGAGTCCCCGATGATCGCTTGCAATCCCTTCCCCACCAGTTCCAAGCGTTTCTCATCATCCCGGGAGGCGGGAAGGCTAATCTGTGCTAAAAGGACATCGAAGATCCCCTGTTTAAGACTCTCCAGAACTTCCTTGGGGGCTTTTTTGAGGGCTTCTTCCAGGGACTTTTTGGGATCCCCCAGGAATTCATTAGCCAGCCGTTTTCCCTGCTGCCGGGCCTCAAAGTTCTCGATGCCGGCCTTATCACTTTTTACCGATTCAGTTCTTTCCAAGGCAATTTCTAAGGCGCTCTTTATCCGTCCCATGTTTTCTATACTCCTTGAGGCTGTTTCAACATACGACATTTTGAAACAACCTCGCTTATGTTTCTCTTTTTTAAAAATACCCTAAAAAAGCATCGATTTTCAAGGTATCTTCTTGACGGAACAGGATGCTTTGCATAAAATCAAGAGATTTTTACTCGTAATTCCGTATAGTACATTAATTAAAGGAGCATTGTATATGACAACTGAGAGTTGGCATACCTTATTAGGTATGGGAGGGTATCTGTTGGTGATGATTGCCATAGGATTGTGGTATGCCCGGCGAAGCAACAACAACCCAGCGGAATACTTTTTGGGAAACCGGGGGCTTGGACCCTGGGTTGCGGCTATGAGCGCCGAAGCTTCGGACATGAGCGGCTGGCTGCTCATGGGGTTGCCTGGGGTGGCCTATTTTACCGGCTGCGGTGAGGCTTTCTGGACCGCGGTAGGACTTGCCATAGGCACCTGGATTAACTGGCAGCTCGTAGCCAAACGGCTGAGGACCTATTCGCAAGTGGCGAATAATGCAATTACCCTACCGGATTTTTTTAGCAACCGCTTCCATGATACCCGGCGGATTTTGATGACCTTGGCAGCTATTATTATTCTGGTATTTTTTTCCATATATGCCGGTTCCCAGTTTGTTACTTTTGGCAAGCTCTTTGGGTATGTGTTCGGTGCAGAACAGTATTACTCGGTGATGGTGATCTTCGGGGCCATACTGGTACTGGCCTATACCCTGTTGGGCGGTTTCTTAGCGGAAAGCATGACCGATTTGATTCAGGGGATCATGATGTTCTGTGCCATCCTCTTGGTCTTAGGGGTGGGCTTTTTTCATGCAGGCGGCTTTGCAGAGATTGCTGAAAATCTGAGGGATTTTCCCCGATTTACTGATATTTTCGGTATTGCCGTGCCTGTGGATGCTACGGGAACAGCCGTTTCAGGGGATCACCTCCAAGCGGTGGTTCAGGGGAAACCCCAGTTTATGCCGGGCGGGGGGGATTATTCGTTCCTCCAGATCCTGTCCTGTCTGGCTTGGGGACTTGGGTATTTCGGTATGCCTCAGGTACTGCTCCGGTTTATGGCTATCAAGAGTACGGCGAAAATTCGGGAATCCCGGATCATTGCAGTGCTCTGGTGTTTTATTTCCCTATTTGTGGCGGTCTGTATCGGTTTAGTCGGCAGGGCGCTCTTTCCCGTGCTGCTCACCAGTGCAGGAACTGCGGAAACCATATTCCTCCATCTGGCCCGTAATTTTTTTCCCCCGCTTTTGGCAGGTCTCGTAATCTCGGGGATCCTCGCCGCTTCCATGAGTTCCTCTGATTCTTACATGCTCATTGCCTCCTCTGCGCTGGCCAATGATCTGTTCAAAGGGATACTCAAAAAGGACGCCGGGGAAGCCCTGGTCATGTGGGTTGCCCGGATCACCATGCTCCTGGTGATGGTGTTCGGCGTGGCGGTGGCCCTTTCAGGGAACCAGTCTATTTTTCGGATTGTATCCTACGCTTGGGCAGGTCTTGGCGCGGCCTTTGGTCCCCTGATCCTTTTTTCCCTATTCTGGAAACGTACCACCTTACCTGCAGCCATCGCAGGAATGCTCTCCGGGGGCGTCATGGTTATCCTCTGGAAAGAGGTGATAAGCCAAACCCACCCTGTATTGGGGGTGTACGAACTACTGCCCGCGTTTATCCTTTCCAGTCTGGTCATCTTCGCGGTAAGCCTCCTCACTAAGATGCCTTCGGAAGGCATACTCAAAGAATTCGAGACTGCACGGACTGCGGAATTTTAACCTGACCCTGGATGTTACGTGGATGTACCATAGGTAGAGCTGAGGCAGTGGTGAAACTGCCTCTCCAAAATTTTTCAGAAATATGAAGAAACTACATTTTTACCGAAATTTATTTTCCTGATTATCCAACACGAAATGTACGTATTACGGTTTCTGGGGACAAAGTAATCAAAAAAGAGACTGTTGAGGATGATAGGGATAATGTGTTATTTAGTGAAACAATTTCCGGTATTTACGATGAGATTGAAAAAAATGTCGTCTATTGGGAAGAACAATTCAGAACGGGTAACATTCCATATA